>NZ_JAHKRD010000015.1:0-148794 GCF_019345615.1 Shewanella sp. NKUCC01_JLK
CCCTGCGACAGTGGTGCCTGAGGCGAATGCTGCACAAGGATACACTGGCCGTAAATGGGAGGTGAGTAGTTCAACACCTGTGAATCTGAGTCAGGGTGCGCAAACGGGCAGCAATTACACCCAAGGACCTAGACATAATCTTGGGACAATCCCAGATGCAGCGACTGGTCATCCTCGTGGTCCTGTTCCTGCAACGGGTAATGGTTCGCCATCGATGACAGATGATGGCACTCAAACCGATGTTCCGACAGCCGTCGCAGAAACACCGACGAATGCGGGTACACCAGCTCGTCCGCCTGTCGCGGCGAAGACCACAAACACGCCAGTAACGTCACAGACGGATGGCGTGCCTACGGAAGACACCCCTGCGACAGAAGTGCCTGAGGCGAATGCTGCGCAAGGATACACCGGCCGTAAATGGGAGGTGAGTAGTTCTACACCAGTAAATCTGAGTCAGGGTGCGCAAACGGGCAGCAATTATACCCAAGGACCTAGACATAATCTTGGGACAATCCCAGATGCAGCGACTGGTCATCCCGGTGGTCCCGCGGCTGGCAATGGCAGCGGAACAACCCCACCAGTGATGGGCAACGGTTCGCCATCGGTGGCGGATGTAACAGATGATGGGATTCAAACCGATGTTCCGACAGCCGTCGCAGAAACACCGACGAATGCGGGGACATCGGCTCGTCCGCCTGTTGCGACGAAGACCACAAACACGCCTTCAATGTCACAGACGGATGGCGTGCCTACGGAAGACACCCCTGCAACAGAAGTGCCTGAGGCGAATGCTGCACAAGGATACACCGGCCGTAAATGGGAGGTGAGTAGTCCCACCCCGGTGAGTCTGAGTCAGGGTGCACAAACTGGCAGTAATTACACCCAAGGACCTAGACGTAATTTGGGGACAACCCCAGATGCAGTGCCGAGTGCAGCGACAGCTCATCCTCGTGGTCCCGCGGCTGGTAATGGCAGCGGTACAACCTCAGCTGCAACGGGCAACGGTTCGCCATCGATGACGGATGTGACTGATGGTGAAGTTGGTGTTGTTGCAACGTTAGTTAATACATTAACCCCAGTGTCGACTGAGACAGCTGGTCCTGTTATTGCCGCTGAGAGTCAAAAAAGTACTGCTAAACCACAACTTGACCTAGGTAAGATCGAATCGCGCATAGTAGGCCGAGCGGGGGGACATATTCAACATAGGGTACCTAAGTTCTTAGATCGTCCAGAGGCTGGCACGTTAATGGGATCTTGGCGACCTATACCTGAGTCTTTACGAGGTAAAAAAGATTCTGCTGAATTTGAAGAGTGGCGAAAACAAGATTTAGGTCAGTATTTGAAAAGTTTGAATTCGAAGGTCCTGTTGACTCAAGGGGCTACCAGTATGCGGGGACAAAATCATTTTGCCGGTAAATTAAATAATTTAAGGGATCGGGCCGAGATTAAGTCGCAGTTAAATCCCGTTAATCGAATGAATAAATCTGATTACCAGCAAATTTCAGGGTTGGATCTAGTGTCGACCGGACGCTCATATTTACTTGGGACTGCCAGTGGAAAACTGATTGTTACCTCTCCGGTTGTTCGAAGTAATCTGGTTTTAGCGCCTTGAATCAATAGCTAACCTCCAGACTCTCCATCAATTGAAAAGATTAAATCATAAGAGTTCAGGTTTAATCTTTTTTTTTCTTTTGTAGTGAGATTTAAGGATTTAGTAAGCTTAAATTCTAAACCAGAATGAGGTATGTCTTGTATATAGAAATCAATTCATTGCATCGATTAGTTCCACAGATTGCATTTAAGAAGAAAGAGCGTCACTCAAACGTAATAAAGAAGTCTGATCTTCTTATTTATAACGAGGCTAAGTCGTTATTATCTGCTTTAGAAGAGAGAGTCGAGCAATACCAGCAAATGCTTGAAGAGCAAGTGGTGCAACTGATCGAGGAGAAAGAGCAGGCGCTCAATCTTCACGCTAATAATTTATATAATGAGATAGAAGAAGAATTTCAGGTTAATCAAGAGCGTTGGTTTGACGAAGCCAATCAACAGCTTGTCGATATTGTTGAAGAACAGTATCAAAGTCTTAGTTTGTTGAAAGATGAATTGAAAAACCGACTCGCTGAAACCGTAAAATTGCGTTTAACAGAACTGAGTCTTAATGAGTATTTAATCGGACATCTTGTGGACTTACTCCATGCTGAAATAGACGATCAGGCAAGACATTTGTCTGTAGAGCATACCTATGTCAATGGATTCGCCGTGCTGACGATAGAGAATGACGACAAGATTATTAGCATAGAAACTCAGTCGATTGTTGAAGCACTACGGACTAGCTTGGAGACGGTATGATTAAGCGTCTTCGTCGGTTTCCTATCAAGTTTAATCCCAGCAGTGTGATTATCGCATTTGCGTTGCCAACTATTATTTTGTTCACCCTTCCCGGAGTGGTGATCGATCTGTTTATTTTAATTAGTTTTATTAGTTCAGTGTTGCTGCTGGTTATCATGCTTGAGAATGATCAACCTCTAATGGTGACATTTTTACCAACGGTCGTATTGTTATTGACGACCTTTCGCTTGTTATTGTCTATCGCAACGACCCGAAACATTATTGCGAATGAAGATGTAGGTAATGTGATTGAAACTGTGGGGGAGTTTGTGATGGGAGGGAACCTTATTTCAGGGTTACTCATCTTTATCATTATCACCATAGTGCAATTTTTAGTTGTTACCAAAGGTGGCGAAAGGGTCGCGGAAGTGGGGGCCAGATTCTCTCTGGATGCCTTACCTGGTAGACAAATGACGATTGACGGCGATTTAAAAAGCGGTCTTATTACAGGTGAACAAGCACAAAAGTTACGCTCTGATTTAAGCACCGAAAATCGGCTATTTGGTTCGCTCGATGGGGCAATGAAATTCGTCAAAGGTGATGCTATTGCTGGTATTTTGATCAGCTTGGTTAACCTGTTTGGTGGCATTTATGTGGGGGTTAATCAGTTTGATCTCTCGCTATCTGAAAGTGTTAGCCGATTCTCTGTACTGACGATAGGTGATGGTCTTGTCTCGCAGATCCCCAGCTTATTGTTATCAATCGCTTGCGGTGTGTATCTCACGCGTATTAAAGGGGATGAAGAATCTAGTTCATTTATGGGGCAGATGGCAAAGCAGGTTAGCCGTTTTTGGAAAAGCCTGTTAGTTATTGGAGCCTTGATTTTACTACTCGGTCTACTCAGTCCAAGTCTGTTCTATGTGTGTATGACGTTATTTATCTTATGTACGCTGTCAGCGTTCTTACTGTGGCGAGTGCAAGGCAAGCCAAAAACTGTCGTAAATACAGGCATTGCCGGCAGTGGACTATATGAATCTCTTACATTTGTGCTAAGGGAACCTCAGCATTGCACCCTAGTAGAAACTAGTCTTGTACAGATTGAAAAAGCACTTTGGGGCCAAGCCCTCGGCGCCCCTATTATCACAGTAGATGAGCAACTTACTGTTGATATAGAAGTTCATATTTCGGGTATTCGTATTTATAGCTTCTCACATGATGAGTCTGCAGAGCTAATCGAAGTACTTGGGGACGAAATTTTTGTTAGCGATGCTGCCACCCAAAATATCGCTACGATTGTGCAATATTTTTTACGGAAATGCTTAGTTGAAAAGTATAATCTTCAATACACCAGCAATATTATTGAAGGACTTGCAAGCCAAAGTGAAGTGATTAAAAACGAAATCGACTCGGCACTTGGTTTGAACCGTGTCCATGATGTGATTAAAGAAATGATCCGTGCTCGCGAGTTTTATCTCGATAGGGTGACTTTCTTTGAGGCATTAATTTATTGGTCTCGTATCGATAATGAGTCTAAAAATTGGCTCAATCGGATTCGAAATCAAGCAAGATATGAAATCACCTCACGTTTAATGAATTCTGAGGGAAAAATCTATGTTGCGCTGTTGAGTTCTGAACTAACCGAGTGCATTGAAACCTTTGTCATGGGGGAGAGTGAGGATTTAGATAGCCTAATTGAGCTTCAGTCAGCATTACGCCAGGAAGTTCTGCGAATGACCTCACTATATGGAAGTAAGCCGACTTTAGTTGTGAACGATAATGAAATTAATTCGGTTAAATCTTTCTTCCAGCAGGTGGTATCAACTATTTCAGTATGTAGCCATGGTGATATAGCTGATCCAAGTTGTGTTGTGAGTTCCGAACCACTACAAGTTTTGATCTAAATTTATGTCAAACGAATCAACTGAACCCAAAAAATATCCGCCAACGGAGAAGAAGCTTCGGGAGTTAAGAAAAAAAGGTCAGTTTCCAAAAACTGAACTAGCAGAACCGACTATGGAGTTAGTGGTATTTGCAGTGATATTTATTGGTACAGTTTATTTTATTTTTGATTCGTCAAATGATTGGTTTGAGGTAATGTTATATGCAGATATACAGACAGGCTTAGACATTATTTACAGTGTGATTGCGTGGGGTATATTCATACTGCTAATGATTAAGCTCGTCATGGCAGCTATTAGTTGGGTAATGCTAAATAAGAATGTTATTAATACTGAGTCATTAGGTCTTAAAATGGAAAAGATTAGCCCAGTTACGGGGGCTAAAAATATATTTGGCATTGAGGCAATATCCCGTTCATTACGTAAGGTGCTAGAGTTAACGTTTTTGTTGTTTTTGCTTAAATATGTTTTTGATATTGGTGGCGCAGAATTGACTAGGTTGGCACAAATAAACAATGTGTCATACTTTATTTATAATCTAATGCTGTATGTGGGTTTGGTTTCCTTATTGTTTTTTGTTTATGGCGTAAGTTTAGGTTGTGTAGATTTTATGGCTGAGAGTTATCACTTTAATCATAAAAACCGTATGACGTTTACTGAAATGAAAAATGAAATGAAAGAAACTGAAGGCTCGCCAGAAATGAAGTCTGAACGCAAACGGCAAATGCGAGAAGTCATGGATGCGCCAATGACTAAAGGGCGTACACCAACTTTTGCTATTGCAAATCCTACGCATATCTTAGTGCCTATTTGCTATGACTGCATGATAGATAAAGTCCCTGTCGTGCTCAAGATTACAACTGAATCATTTGCATTGGATGAACGCCGTAGATTAGAGGCGCTTAATATTCCGATTTTGGAACATATAGGGCTTGCAAGGGCATTCTATAAAAGTATGCGTACTGGTGAAGACTATATTCCTAAAGAGTTTTACCGCCATATCGCTTTTATTCTCTTAGAATTAAATAAGCAGGAAAGTGCAAAAAATGTTTAGAAATTGGCTTTGGATAGGGGTGATAGTTGGACTCACTTCATGTGCCCAGAATGTGAAAGATGATTCAATAATATGGGATCATGAATGGAAACAAGATATTTATAATTTACTGTTTTCTGAGATTGATGATGTAGATCATCTACGTTATTGGGTAAAGAGAATACCTGAATATGTAGATGGTTCACCACATCAGACGACATGTATTGAAGTTTCTACGCCTTCTCATCCAAGTCGGCTATATCTCGCTAATTTACATACCTATGCGTTAAGCGAGGTAAGCAGTTGTCAAGGTGACTATTGGCTCTATTCAAATCTTATTAATGTAGTGAAGGGTAATAAAGTTTCTGGCAGTGACCGTTCAACTGCCGCTGATACGGGTCGATCTATAGCAGGTGATCGTTGGAGTTCGGACGATGGGAAATATTGGATAGTAGACGATCAATCATCATGCGCATTAGATAATAGATTCGATATTTGTCGTACTCAGTCTAAACACGTACGTTTAGTATTTAATGAGCTATTTATGGTGAATGAATCAGTTCTGACACCAGATGGTAGAAATATGTTGGTTCGCATGATTGAAGATCTGCGTGGAAAGCCAATAGAAAGCATATTGGTTTATGGCATTGCTGATTCATCAGGAGCTTATGAGAGTAATCGACATCTAGCTGATGCGCGCGCTAAAAGCGTGAAATACTTTTTACAAACTGAAGGTATGAGAGATACGCCCATTTTTTTACGCGGTAGTGTTGAAAATGGTTTACCTACTGCTGAACAGCGTATTACTCAGCGCCGCTTTATGATTGAGATGAAGTTTAATTACGATGAAAAATAAAAAATTTACCTTATTTATAATGGAATTTACCCACTTAGTGCAAGCTTCAAGCCTATCGCTAGATGAACACCAAGCATTATTATGTCATTTTGGTGATGTAAGCTGCCGCATTGAAGATGGTGCTCGCGTTGGCCTTGCCAACACTATCTTGATTATGGTTGAACTCGATATTGAGCATTTCCCTGCAGATACTGCGTTAAAGATAAATGCTAATTTTTCATTAACATCGGGTGGATATATTGCTAAGTTTAAGTCGAATGATTATTTCTATGTGCGTAATATGCCTTTACCGGACCATCCTCAAGGTTTATTAAAAGCGTTGAGTGATACTGTGAGTATTGCAAATATATTGAGAAAAGAGTTGAACTTGCATGTGGTTAGTTGAATTCGTTGATGGCCACCTGCATGGCGTAATATTACCAGTCGAACCAAAACTAGTTATTACAGGGTCAAATAAAGATATAGATGCAGAAACGCTTTATGTTCCAGAAATTTTGCCTGTAAGTACTCGTTGGGACTTTTGCAATGATAAAAATATCATCTGTATTAGAGGAACAAGAAAAAACGACCGATTAAAAAAACTGAAGTCAGGCCGTATCTATCGCTTAAGAGGCATAGCCTTTTTTGTTTATCAAGAAGGTAAACGTAAACCACAATGGTTAAGCTATCTAGCTCGAAAATATCAAGCACTCATTATGTTAACTTTGTTGCTTAATGCTGGATTGGGTCTAGGTATGTGGATGGTATATCAAGCTAACCAGTACACGCAAATTGCAGAACACTTAACTCAACTCAATGGTAGTTACGTCAAGAATGGCAAGCTTAAGGTGCCCAATAGCGCCTCCTTTTTGTTGTTGCCTGAGGCTTTGCAAGCAAATGCTGAGATTGTTGAAGCAAATAATTTGCAAATTCTCTCACAACCTGTTGTGGAATTAGTCTCAAGCGATTCGAAGCAGCCTGTTAGTTATAAGGTAATAAATAAAGTCGATCGTGATCAAATCCAGGTTGAGACCTTTGAAACTGATAATCGAGTTATGGCTGTGTTAGGTGAATATGGTTTGTCGTTTAATAAGATAAATGATACTTGGTTTGTCAATGATAACGCCAAAGCTGCAATTGTGCTAAGAGCTAATGGGCTACAGGATATTATCCCATCTGTTTCAGTTCGGAATGATAGCACTCAAGTTATTGATAATGCCAACTTTCCATATTCAATCTTTTACTCATCGACATCAAGAGGGTATATATATGACGACAAGTATCGATATTGGGTTGGTAGTAATGTACCACTTCTAGGTGTGATTCAGTCTATTTCACGTAATAAGGTCATTTTTAAAGACCGCAATCAAACACGCGTATATTTTATTCAATCATAATAGGAAAACTGAAATGCTAGATATTCAAGCTAGATCTATGACCAGTGCTATTCCCACTCCTGAGTCCGAGGCTATGGCGCTCGAATTGGCCTTGAACCAGCTTCCCATAGCGACTAAAGCGGTTAAAGCATCATCTTCAAATTATTTATTTTCAGCGGGCAATCGAGACCCGTTGAGTCTGATTGATACAATTCTTTCAAAATATATTTCAGAACAGACAAAAAGTGCTGAAGCTAAAGCTGACAATATTTCATTAAAGTCAGAGGCCATTGCCGAAATTAACCGCCTATGGGGGTTAATTATGAGTGATAGATTACCGAACACTAAACCTGGTGATGATAAAAGCACTAGGTTAAATAATGGCAGTGCCGACGTTGAAGGATCTGCAGCGAATTTGTTGAGTAAAATAGATAACATCATTAAAACTAAACTTGGTAATTCTAAGGGCGTTGGAGAGATCGCGGGTACTGATTGGAGCACTAAGAACGTAACTTATGATCAACTCCAATCTATGAATGCAACTATGACAGCATATTGTGACACCATCCAAGTCGATTTAGATACTGAGCAACAAAAGTTTAAAAATACGATGACAGAAATTACCTCTGCTCAAGAAGAGATCCGTGATGTCCGTCGCTCAATTATTTCTATTTCTCAGGGAGGCTAAATGATGCGCATCGCGATAGATGTTGTTATTGCAAATTGCACTATGACATTGGATGAACTTAATCATTTACAAACAAGTCAAATTAAGCCAGTAAACGACTTTGTTCAATCTGAAGTATTATTAAAAAGTGGTAATGAACTGATAGCAACAGGCTCATTAATAAAAGTAGATGACCAGTTTTATGTTTCTATTGAACAAGTTAATAACATCGTGAATTAATTTGTATTTTCAAGTTAAAACCTGTAATAGTTAAATTAATATAACGATTTATCTATTGGTTAAATCTATATGTTTGTGGCGCATGTATATCAGAGGATATCTTGTGCCTTTATATTTTATTGTCATCCTAAAACCACCGCCTCTGGCGGTGGTGATTGTTCCTTGAGGCTATAGCCTGAATTACGCCCATGCTAAAAGAGACTTCTTATTCACCACAAGTAAGAGGAAACGAAAAGCATGGGCGATTATAGAAGTTCATCACATGTTTATTGGCGTTGCAAATATCATATTGTTTGGACTCCGAAGTACCGTTTTAAAATTTTAAAATGAAACCTTGGTGAGGAGTTATACAGGTCAATTTATATCCTTTGCAATATGAAGAGTTGTGAGGTTTTAGAATTAAACGTTCAGATAGACCACGTTCACTTGGTAGTCATAATCCCGCCGAAGCTGTCAGTATAAACGTTGATGGGAGTATTAAAAGGAAGAAGTGCGATAAGGCTATTCAATAAATTCCCTCATGTACGTAAAAAGCTATGGGGCAATAGCTTTTGGGCCAGAGGTTATTTTGTAGATACAGTAGGTGTTAATGAAGAAATTATTAGACGATATGTACGCCACCAAGATAAACAAGATCAGGAACATGAGGCTAAATTGTCGTTGCAGATGATGTAGGTTCTTGGAATAGCCCCTTCCAGGGGCAAGTCAAAGCCGCCTTCTAAGAAGGCGGATTCTTTACTTATTAGTAAGATTTTTTCTGCTAACTATATTGATTGGCATTAAGAGTTTCTATATTATGCAAGCAAGTGTTGATTAATAGTTAACTTATTTAGATATAAAGCACTATGAAAAAATCTAATCAGATTTGAGTAGATGCGAGGTTAATTAGATAGACGTGTTTATTGCAAATAATTAGGCTGATAGATTTTTTAGTAAGGTACTACCTCCTATTCTAAAGTGTAAATACTCTATTCTAATTATGTATTTTACTTGCAGATGTCTGTGGAGAACTTATTTCTGTAGAGTTAATGCGTAGCTATTCACTCTTCATCACTATATCTGAGCTAGATTTATTGACTTGTATAATATCATTAGCCAATGCCTTGGCTATATAATGCAAGTGTATTTTGATTTTTATGGAATATATTTACAGCTCATTTTTACATGCTTATAATATATAATGAGATATTCAAACCAAAAACAGCTGTTATAGTTATTAAAATATTTTATTTATGGTAACAATAGCTACAACGGTAAACATCGATGCAAGTAGTGAAGAAATTAAGCATACTAAGAAAAAATATACATGCTTAATAGACAAATTTTCTCGCATCATTTCCGTTTTCTCTATGAAAGATGAAATCATGCCGTGATTGTTTAAAGCTTTATTTCCTTGTTCGATACTTTTGATGTCAATTATATCTTTTTTATCGGGAATTTGAATGTCCGTGGTACTTTCATCTAAAATAAGTACATAACCTTCTTTTGAAATTGTTTTGATTTCGCAAGCTAAGTTGTCGAATTGGGTAAGGGTTTTTCGCAAATTTGAAATAGCTTTTGTCAAGGATGTTTCGCTTACAAATACTTTCCCCCAAACTTTTTCTTGAATATATTCCTTATCCACAACACTATTAAAATTATCACATAGTAACTTTAAGATTACTGCCTCGCGACCACCTATCTTCACTGTATTTTCTTGTGTACTAATCTGTCTTTTAAGTACATCAAATATTAACTGATTTCCCAACACATAGTTTCTTGTCATTTTTTGCCCTCTTAAGTTCACTCGTTTGATATAAGTCTAGTGTTAAGTATGATAAATGGACCCTATTCGTTTTATGAATAAGGTATTTAATGATTTTTTCTTGGTTATTAGACTAGTTTGTTTGACAGCTTTTTGCTGTGTCATTTGCTTGCCGTGCTCATTACTGTCAAAAGCAGTCTTTAGTCTATTTATGCGGTGCAGCAATTTATTCATCGCTAGTGACTCATGTTGCTATATTGTGTTTTATAAATTAAAAATTAGTCATTTTATTAAGTTTAGGAGATAACTTTGTATTGCCCTCAGCACTTGATTTCTGTGTTATTCCTTGTTCGGTCATTTCAAATATTGTTGTTGATCAAGTTTAATTTACTTCAATAGTTAAACTATGCATCAATCGAAAAACACCGCCTTGTAAGTAAGTTAGTAATTTATATTTTTTTGTAATTGTTGTTTTTTGATATTTTCGTGATTTTCTGGAAAAAATTTTCACATTTCCCAGTTGTGTCATGATAGTTTTTGGTAAAACTGCAAGTATATCGAATTGATATTTATGATTTTAATATGTACTAAACAACAAAACTATGCGTCAAGTGCTCAATAACGGAGAGGCATACTAGCGAGACTTGCTTAAAAAAAAAACTATATTTTTTTCATGGCTATGAATTTTTTGTTCTTTTGCCCTTTAACTTGCGAAGTTGATTTTCATAACTCACTGTTTTTTTTGATGGTTTTCTGGTAATTATATTGTTGTATTATTTGTCAAAAATGACCTTGAGGTTGTTAAAAAAGTCATTGCAGTGATTGATCTATGCCAACACACCTTCCTACAGTCAAGAGGTTTTTATCTGATAATATTTTCTGCTATAAGTCGAATGAGGTTGCAGTACACATTAGGTCTCATGGGCTAAAACTAGGAATGTCTGCGATACTAAGTCGTTGTATGCTGAAGCCAAATTTTAATAAGTCACGACGTAGTAGCAAATACCCTTATCTTAAACAAGAATTATTACTATTATTAATTGAGTGTTGTTTTGCCAATGGAGGTATTGCTTTTAAGTTCCAGTTATTACTCAGAGTGATCCTATCTACAGCTATCCTGCGTATGGAAATGTAGTAAAAAAGAAAGTCCATTATATTGAAGGAGATAGAATGAAAGCGTTGCCGAAACTAAATCAACTTAGAAATCTTAGGGCTATTATTCAACATGGAAATATTAGTGCTGCTGCACAAATGCTTCATCAGACACAGTCGACATTGACGAGAAGTATCCAGGAGCTTGAAAAGACGCTGGGTGTTACCTTGTTAGACAGAGGGATGAATAGCACTGTATTAACTAAAGCCGGCATGATGTTTGAGCCTAGAATGAATTTAATCCTGAATGAGTTAGAGAGAGCAGTTGATGAATTACGACAAATTGAGAAATTATCAGATGGAAAAATAGCTTTTGGTTGCTCTCATTTCCCAGCTACTAGTATTGTTCCTGATGTTATTAAAAAGTTCCAAGAACGCCATAATTCCACTCGGATTACTATTATTGAAGGGCAGCTTTCTGAATTACTAAGCTCTTTACGTATGGGGAAGCTAGATTTTTTTATTGGCGTTGTATCTTCCGATTTAATGCTTAATGAGTTTGTTGAAGAGAGGTTGACATCGTGTAGTTTTTCGGTCGTAGCTCGCAAAGGACATCCTCTTGCTAATAGTACTTCACTAGCTGAACTACAGGCTGCAAAATGGTATATTCCAGCTGCAAGTCATGGATATTATAGCGATTTAGAAATAGTTATTTTTCCTAATGGAGTCAAATCTTGTGGTTCGGTAATTTTTGGTGATTCAAGTGCTATCGCTCGGAAACTTGTATTAAATGAGGACTATTTGTTTGTTGGTCCTAGACCTATGTTTTTAGCTCCACATCACAAAGACTTGATATCTATTATTCCAATTAAGGATAAGCTTCCTGAGGGCCATTATAGCTTGATTTTTCCTCGTAACAAAAAATTAACTCCAGCTGCATTGAATCTCGTTAATGAAATTCGCTTTGCATATTTTTATTTCATAAAATCGCATAGCTAATTTATTAGGGTAAATCTAGATTAAGATATTTTATAGCCCTGTGGTGACGGCTCTGCAAGAACTCACCTATTACTGTGAACACTTAAAAAAACGACGGCGGCATTTTACGACAAGCTGTCAGCACTTTTAAAAAACTGACACCAAAACTATTTTAAACCGCCAACCTTTAGGCAATGAGTTGGCGCAACTTAAATACGTTATTTATGAAAGAATTAGCTCAATTTCTACCTCTATTATGTATTTAACTACTTTTAGTATTTCTTATTAAATCGACTTCGGGAACTATCGCTCGAACGCACATAATATTGTTTTTTTTAACATGGGGGCTAGATTTTTTGTTGTTCTATAATAGGATTAAATTATTGCGTCTAATTAATATGGACGCAATAAAATCTTATGTAATTGATAATTTTTAATTATCGGTTAATTTTCCAAATTTATAGATAATATAATCGCTCATTCGAGATGCTAACATTTGGTGTACCTCTTGGCTTGGATGAACTTCATCATGAAATACATGCCGATGTGCAGGATCAAAAGCTTTACTCGTGCCAAAGATATCCACATAACCGACACTATTTGCTGTGTGAGTGTCATAACCTACCTTATCAGCTTTATCTAGTAATTCAGTAAATTGATTATCGAAATCGAAAAACTGGATATTTACTCCTTCGGCCTTATATCGCTCCGCGAGTTCTGCTATTTTTTGGCTTAGGCTAGCATTATGTTCACTGGCGAGAGCACTATTACTGGTGCGATATGCTTCGTCTTGTTTTTGGGCATAGGCTGTCTTCGTGAAGTCTGGAATCCCTGTAACTAAGATGTTTTTTATTTTTTTATTTCCCACTAATTTAGTGATTTGTTTCTCGTAACAGTGTACCACTTTTTGAGTGTCTTTCTTATCGAACGTCATATAATCGTTGCTGCCCAGAGCGAGTATGACTAAGTCATCAGATTTAAAATCATGTTTTTTAATTTGACGTTCCATGTTGGAAATAAACCAGAAGGTGGGATTTAACTTGGAATATTTAGCTGCTACAGCACCACCTTCGGCATAATTTACCAGTTCTTTATTCAAATAGGCAGGTGAAGATATAAAATCTGGCCATACGAAACCATTGGTAAAACGTCCAGCGTGATATTGTTTAGAGGAAAGCATTATTCCCAAGGTTTTTGATTTCATTCGGCCTTCTGAATCCGATAGACTATCTCCTATCACGACCAAACGTTTAATATGATTCAGTGATGCGTGATCATGAGGGGTTAATATATTAGAAAGCCTTTGTTGACGCTCTTGGTGATCATTTACTGCGACTTCAAATAAACGGTGGCTGAAGTCTGTCATCTGAGTGGGTCCATCAATCGTATCCTGTGTCGATACAGGTCCCTTCACCACACTATTATGGTGCTGATACTTTAGTCGTGAGTGTGGAGATTGGGATGATGCTAATAGTGGCCGAACATGTTTTATTGAGATTGTAGGATTGCGGTGTTGGGTGTTCGTATTAAGTGGTACGAATATTGTTCCTTGAACTATGCGAAATGGCATAGGGATATTTCCTATTGGTTATCTGTCGGTTTTATGACTATCAGACTTATTAGACAGATGTACACCATAAAAATAATGAAATACTCTGATGATTATTGAATTAGAGCTTGAGGTCTGTATCTATATGGTTTCTAGACGATCATACTGTATTGGCTTGAAAATATTTTTCTATCCAAGAGGGCTTATTACTTAAATCACTCTCCAGTGACCCCATTCCTACCTTGTTTCCTGTGCTAAGGGCATAGCTAGCCTTATGACTTGTTCATCACTTTTAAACCTGACTGTTGTAATCCCGCAGACTCAATTTCGGGCTGATGGACTGTTTATAACAATTTACCGATATAGCTCACCTTTACATGGTGAGTATTTTAAAGGTGAGGTAGCGGCATTAGCCATTTATAGTCACCACCTATGCATTGTATTTACTAATTTTTATTTTTTTCAAACGTGTTTTCTGTGGCTAAAGTTTAAGTCTATCAATCCTGCTTAGTGAAGGAGGAGTGATAATATTTATTCATGTTTATTCACGTTAGTTCTCTTAAATAGTTTTTGATAATTAAAATTGATGAAATATTATATTTTTTCATTAAGGAAATATACTGATATCGAATATGCTCATTTTTTAACTCAGTGGAAAACTTGACATGCGCATGAATATATTTAGTAAAGCTAACTCTTATGACTTATTGACGCCGAATTTAAAAAATAGCGATAATGCGTCACCGATTCAATTGGTTTCTGTTCGTCCGTTGACTGAACAAGAGAAGAAAAATTTAACAAAAAATAAAACTTATTCTAACTTTATTAAAAATAACAAATCAATCAAGTCTGCAACCGTACTGACTAAAATTAAATCTTTATTTGATAATAGCTCTGGTAAGAACAAAATGTTAAGTAAGCGAGGCTTAACTATTGAAGTTAAAAAAGGTTCAACTGAAGAAGCAAGTGCTCAATGGAAAAATGACCCGCTACGAAATCACTTCAAGTCTGCAGACTTATCGTTACACAGCCTATTATCGGACAAGCAAACTGTTCTTAAAGGTCAATTGTCACCCTTAATCGGTAAGGGGATTATTGGTTGTCATAAAAAATACGAATACTTGCCTTTTCCTATTACTCATATTCAAAATGATAAGGATGGTAAACATGTATCTTCGGATACTCTTGAAAGTAAAGCTGGGTTAGGATATTACACTGGCGAGCATATCGCACCGGAAGAAATAATTCCAGGGAGCCCAATTGGGCAGTATTTTCATCAAGCATTATTTGATAAAAACTTGCACATTCTCGCTATTGATAATGGCAATAAAGGTACTTTTGGTATCTCATTTGATTTAAATCAAGTCAAAGAGGGCCAGCCTATTTTAGTTCATTGTAGGAGTTTGTCGGGTTGCTCAGTTGTGTTTGCCACTAAATCGAATAAGTTATTTGCTTTCCATGCTGGTCAACGCCCAAATGAAAAAGAACATTGGATTACAGCCGAGAAAGGTGCGGAATCGATTGCACAAAGTGCTGATTTTTTAGCTAATGGCACATCAAATACGTTATCATGCACTAATAACCAAGAGTTAGTAAGTTATTTATCAAACCATTTTGACCAATCTGCTTTTATTTATTGTGGTCACGGAGAGTCAGTCATGAGCCAACCCAATGTAAACTGCTTTGATTATAATATGGGACCACAGCGAGATGAACCCCGTGTAGGAAATGCCATGGCTTTAGTTAGTAAAAATAAAGGTAAAATCAGTGTGAATGTATTAGGAGATGATCTTGGTATAGATAGCGGTAGCTTTGAAACACGATCATTGCAACATTCGATGTTCGCATTATTTACTGACAAATAGTTTTCTCGTTAATTGGCTAATTTTGCTCTATTATATTAACTAATTAAGCAGCTAATCAGTTGGAAAAAACTATTAGCTGCTGAAAATGTTATTAAGAAAATTGTTAATTTTTTAAAAAGTCATTTATTAGGTTAAATTATAACTAGCGGTCGTTGGTTTTTTCTTTGAACTATAAAGTTTCTGAAAGCTCACGGCTAAATTGCGTGGCTATACGTATCTACAGTTTACGCTACACTCGGCGCTTCCCATCTGTCCCATGCTTTTTAATTTTCCACTCGCCTTCTCCATCGATTTTCAAGTCCGTCGAGTGGATAGCAAAGTGTTCAATGGTGCTTCTTGTCTTGGTTTTGAAGGCGATATTTACGCTTTTTGCTCGCTTGATGATATAGGTGTAATGAGAGCAAGATAGTTGGATGTCGCCTAGTTTAAGCACTGAATTGATAAGGCCTTGCAGGGCTCGCAACGGCATAGAGAAAACATGTTTAACCATCCGGTGGTAATAGCTAAGGTCACTAAACAAGCGGGGACGCCTTTATTGCAATGCTCAGTTTTCGTTTTCCACATTGCGATAGCCTCTTCATCAATCCAGAAGGTAAGCAAACCACGGTTTATCAAGGCTTGGTTATAGCGTTTCCAGTGAGTGGTTTTGTCGTGAGGTTTTGGCACGATTGATAGTGAAGAAAGTGGATTATGCTGATCAGATCAGCAGGCAGTGTTTTAGTTCAATCGATTTAGGAAACAAAGCTCTTTTATAGCTCAAGCTGACCAGCAATAACCGCCAGCTTAATGATGGGCAATACAGCTATTGTATTTATTGGATTGATATTGATAGAAAACAGTAATGTATCAGTCGATCGAAGCTGAAATGGTTACTAAATTGGTATCAGTAAAAGAGGTGATTTAAAAGCCATTATGCACAGAGATGATTTAGTGAGTTAACTTTAGCGTCCAGTCTGAGTATCATCAGTCTAATATATTATCCCGCATCAATTGTGGTCGTTTAATCCAACGATTGAGTAATGAGTATGAAAGCGCATTTGATCACCCGACAGGGTTGGCAAACTTTAGATAAAGAATTGAAGTATTTGTGGAAGGAATATCGGCCGCAAATCACCCTTAAAGTCCAAGAGGCCGCGGCGCAGGGAGACCGAAGTGAAAACGCGGATTACACCTACAACAAGCGTTTGTTAAGACAAATTGATGGCCGAGTCAGATACTTAGTTAAGCGGCTTGAAGAGTTAAAAATCGTCGATTACTCGCCGCAGCAGGAAGGCAAAATATTCTTTGGCGCTTGGTTTGAGCTTGAAAATGAAGCAGGTGATCGAGTGCGTTATCGGATCGTCGGTAAAGATGAGCTCGATACAAAATTAGGCTATATCACCATCGACTCGCCCATGGCGCGTGCCTTAATCGGCAAGCAAGTGGATGATGAGGTGCTAGTGCAAACGCCATCGGGTCCAAAAGAGTGGTATATCAATCAGATCCGTTATACCCCTTTTGAAACTACTCTCGCCAGCGAGGCGAATTAACCACAGAGTTGCCGCTGTTAAAATAGCGGCGGTAGTCACGGGATTGCGGGAAAGATCAAACTCTCTGATTTGACCTAGGCTTTAGCATGAAACATACGGGGCGCCTGTGGTATCTTTGGCGCAATAACGACTTACTTTACAGTTAGGCACGACACTTTATTTATGCAAACTAATGCACATAACATCGCTCTGATTATCGCTCAAGAACTGAATGTTCGTGAGCAACAAGTTGCCGCAACCATCACTCTGCTCGACGATGGTGCGACAGTTCCCTTCGTTGCCCGCTACCGTAAAGAAGCCACGGGCGGTTTAGACGATACACAACTGCGTACCTTGTACACGCGTTTAGGTTACCTGCGTGAGCTGAACGACAGACGCCAAGTGATCCTGTCTAGCATCCAAGCTCAGGGTAAGTTAACGCCAGAATTACAATGGGCGATTGACGAGGCAGACAGTAAGACACGTCTCGAAGATTTATACCTGCCCTTCAAACCTAAGCGTCGTACTAAGGGCCAAATCGCTATTGAGGCTGGGCTTGAGCCATTAGCCGATGCATTACTGGCTGATCGTAGCGTAGATGTCGAGACTACAGCGGCAGGCTATATCAATAGCGAAGCGGGTTTTGCCGATGTTAAAGCTGTGCTCGAGGGCGCGCGTTATATTCTGATGGAGCGCTACGCCGAAGACGCTGAATTACTGCGTAAAGTGCGTGAGCATTTAAGCCAAAACAGTGTGTTAGAAAGCCGTTTAATTGCAGGAAAAGAGAAAGAAGGCGCGAAGTTCCGCGATTATTTTGAGCATACAGAACAGTTAGCTAAGATCCCATCACACCGTGCACTGGCTATGCTGCGTGGGCGTAATGAAGGTTTCTTAACCTTATCTATGAATGCCGATCCAGCCGCTGAAGCGGGCCAAGGTAGTTACTGCGAAGTGATTATCTGTGATCATTTAGGGCTGAAATTAGGTGATAGCAGCGTTGATCAATGGTTGAAAACTGTGGTGACGGCGACATGGCGTATTAAGATTGCCCTGCAGATGGAAACTGAGTTTATTTCGCAAATGCGCGAACGCGCTGAAGCCGAAGCGATTAAAGTTTTCGCCCGTAATCTAGGTGATTTATTGATGGCCGCTCCTGCGGGCGCGAAAGCCACCATGGGACTCGATCCTGGTTTACGTACCGGTGTTAAAGTCGCTGTGGTCGATAACACAGGTAAGTTGTTGTGCCATGCGACTATTTTCCCACACGCACCGCAAAATCTGTGGGAAAAGTCGATCCGTACTTTGGCTAACTTAGTCAAAATGCATAAGGTTGAGCTGATTGCGATTGGTAACGGCACTGCATCACGGGAAACTGACAAGCTGGCCGCTGAGCTGATTGCCGAAGTGAAAGATACCCATCCACATTTGACCAAAGTGATGGTCAGTGAGGCGGGTGCGTCTGTGTATTCTGCATCGGAATTGGCGGCGTTGGAGTTTCCTGATCTTGATGTGTCGATTCGTGGCGCTGTGTCTATCGCCCGCCGCTTGCAAGATCCATTAGCCGAGTTGGTGAAGATTGAGCCTAAGTCTATCGGTGTCGGTCAATATCAACACGATGTGAGTCAAAGCCAATTATCGGGTTCGCTGGAAGCCGTGGTGGAAGATTGTGTAAACGGCGTGGGTGTAGATCTCAACATGGCCTCAGTGCCGTTATTGTCACAAGTGGCTGGTTTAAATAAGACGTTAGCGAAAAATGTGGTCGATTATCGCGATGCCAATGGTCAGTTTAAGAATCGTAAAGAGCTGCTGAAAGTACCGCGTTTAGGGCCTAAAGCCTACGAGCAAGCGGCGGGCTTTTTGCGTATTCGAGAAGGGGACAATCCACTCGATGCCTCGTCTGTGCATCCAGAGGCTTATTCGCTAGTGGAAACTATCGCTAAGACTAAGCAAGTGGAGTTGGCGAGCCTGATGGGTAACTCTGATTTGCTGCGCAGCATCAAGGCTGAAGAGTTTATTACGGCGGAATTTGGCTTGCCGACGGTGACGGATATTTTAGCAGAACTGGATAAGCCAGGACGCGATCCCCGCGGTGAGTTCAAAACCGCCAAGTTTAAAGATGGTGTTGAAGAACTTAAACATCTGAAACCTGAAATGGTACTCGAAGGCGTAGTGACCAACGTGACTAATTTTGGTGCCTTCGTTGATATTGGCGTACATCAAGATGGACTCGTGCATATCTCTTCTCTAACCGACAAGTTCATCAGCGACCCGCACACTGTGGTGAAAGCGGGAGATGTGGTGAAAGTCAAAGTGATGGAAGTTGACGTTGAGCGCCGCCGCATCGGTTTGAGCATGCGTTTGGATGAAGCTATCGACCAAAGCAAGCCGCAGCAAAGACCGCACAATCCTGCCAGAACTAATCATGGTAAAACACCGCAGTCAGCGAAACCGGCTGCGCGTCCTGCGCAAAAGCAAGCACCTAAAGCGCCAGCAAACGCGGCCATGGGCAATGCCTTTGCTGATGCCTTCGCTAAGCTGAAAAAGTAGACGCTGTAATGTTAATACTCGGACATACGTCATGTCCGAGTCGACTTTTTAACCTGTTACTCACAAAATTGTTGCATAAATGTCGTCTTAGGGAATATAAAGTCGGCATTTAATGCAACGTTAAGCAAAATCGGTTGTCATAGCACAGCTTATTCACCGATTTTTCAAATTGACACTCCAAAGCAGAGTGGCTCTTTTTACACGTTTTGGGGTAACACATGCAATCTGGTTTATCACCTCGCGGGCGAAACAATGCCCATGGGCCTTTTCGCGCCATCTTTATCTTTTCGTTATTAGTGCTTTTCATTGCCACCGCGAGCCGTATCGCTTTAGGGCTGTGGCAAGCCGATCGCGTGGCCGCTGTTGATGGTTGGTCGCATCTCTTAATTCAAGGTTTACGCGTCGATATCGCTACCCTGTGCTGGTTATGGGGTATTGCTGCCTTAGGAACCGCATTATTTTCAGGTGATCATTTTATTGGCCGTCTGTGGCAGCCGATTTTACGGGTGTGGTTAACCGTCGGTCTGTGGATAATGCTGTTTTTAGAAGCATCGACCCCCGCTTTTATTGAAGAATACGGTTTTCGTCCGAATCGTTTGTATGTGGAATATCTGATCTACCCGAAAGAAGTGCTTTCTATGCTGTGGGCGGGTCGTAAGCTTGAGCTTATTTTCTCAATATTATTAACCATAGGTACACTCTGGGGCGGTTGGGTTCTCAGCGGTAAACTGACGAAAAACCTGCGCTTTCCACGCTGGTATTGGCGTCCAGTATTAGCGTTAATCGTTATCGCAATTACGATATTAGGTGCCCGTTCAACCTTGGGTCATCGTCCGCTTAACCCCGCTCTGGTGGCCTTTGCTGACGATCCATTAGTGAACTCTTTAGTTATTAATTCTGCTTATTCCTTGGTGTTTGCCATCAAGCAGATGGATAGTGAAGAAGATGCTTCTAAAGTGTATGGCAAGCTAGATAACGCGGAGGTTATTGCAACGATTAGGCAGGAAAGTGGTCGCCCTGAAAGTGCCTTTACTTCAACGGATATCCCATCACTGAGCTTTAACCAAGCCAGTTATACTGGTAAGCCAAAGAACTTAGTGATCCTATTGCAAGAGAGCTTAGGCGCACGTTTTGTCGGCAGTTTAGGTGGGTTACCCCTGACACCGAATATCGATGCCTTGTCTAAAGAAGGTTGGTATTTCGATAATTTGTACGCTACTGGTACACGATCTGTACGCGGAATCGAAGCCGTGACAACAGGTTTTACGCCAACGCCAGCTCGCGCTGTGGTGAAGCTAGGTAAGAGCCAAGTTGGCTTTTTCAGTATTGCTGAATTACTTAAAAATCATGGTTATACAACGCAGTTTATTTATGGTGGTGAGAGCCATTTCGACAATATGCGTAGCTTCTTCTTGGGCAACGGCTTTAGTGACATCATAGATCAGAAAGATTACAAATCTCCAGCCTTTGTGGGCTCGTGGGGCGCGTCAGACGAAGATTTAATGCGCAAGGCGAACAGTGAGTTTGAGCGTCTGCATAGCGAAGGTAAGCCTTTCTTTAGTTTAGTGTTTAGTTCGAGCAACCATGATCCATTTGAATTCCCAGATGATCGTATCGAACTTTATGAACAACCTAAGCAAACTCGCAACAATGCGGCGAAATATGCTGACTATGCGGTTGGTGAGTTTTTCAAATTGGCGAAAAACGCAGACTATTGGAAAGATACGATTTTTATCGTGGTTGCCGACCATGACAGTCGAGTGGGTGGTGCGGATCTGGTGCCAGTATCGCGTTTCCGTATTCCGGGATTAATTCTTGGGGATAATGTTGCGCCAAAACGCGATCATCGTATCGTGAGTCAAATTGACTTGCCGCCGACTTTGTTATCCTTGATTGGAATATCTGACTCTTACCCTATGCTGGGCCGTGACTTAACTCAGGTCAGCGATGATTGGCCAGGGCGTGCTCTGATGCAATACGATAAAAACTTTGCGCTGATGGAAGGTAAAGATGTGGTCATTCTGCAACCAGAGAAAGAGGCACAGGGTTTCGAATATAATGAAAAAAACGAGCAGTTAACGCCTCATCCCCCCGCTGCTGCCGCGCTAGAGAAGAAAGCCTTAAGTTGGGCATTGTGGGGCAGTTTAGCCTACCAGCAAGAGCTGTATCGTTTGCCTAAATAAGCGTTAAACAGAATGGAAAATGCCGCTATTTTTAGCGGCATTTTTGTTTATCATTCCTGCTAATTTTGTGCGCAAACGGATTCATACGATTGGAATAGGTTAAATCCACGTCGACATAATAGATTCTTGCTCTGGCTGAGTCTGTTGTTGATAGAACTGACTAATGCGTTGCCCAAGTTGTTGATAAAATTGACTCGATTCGCCTTGAAGCGATTGCCTTGCTGTACTGCTGGTATTCGCTTTGGCGTTACTGCTGGCATAATTTGCCGCACCTTGACTGACCTTTAAGCGTATATCCTTACGTTGCAGCGCCGCTTGGCCTCTTGCAGCAATTTTTAGCGTTTTAGGTAAAACACGCTCGGCCACTACAAGGGGCGCTTTTTTCTCTTGCTGTTGTTGGTTCTGTTGCTGTGAGGATTGCTGTTGCTGCTGTTTTTCTTGAACTTGCTGTTGATTATGCTCGAGCGTTTTTGCCTGTTGTTGAGCTTGATCCGCAGTGCGTTCATTCTGTGGATTAAAGGCGCGTTCTTCGTGACCTTTAGTTGCCGCTTGTGGTGGGATGACCACAGGTTTCAGTTGGTTGTCGACCCGAGCCGAGTCCGTCGCGACATTACTGGTCGCTAGCGGGACTTGGGGGTAGTTACTGACAACTAACATGGGAAATTCCTTGGCACATTAATGGTTAAATACTAGTCATTAATCGCTCAAAGATAAAGCGTTAACGTGTCTGTAACGTTAACCAAGGCATAAATACCTGCAAAAACTCCTGCTGATGGGAAATAAAGGGCGCGTGAGAGGCTTTGGCGAGCATCACATCCTCACTTTGAGCTGTGATGGGCATTTTAGGTGGTACGCGTTTGGGCACTAGCCCGTCGAGTCGGCCCCAGATCCTTAGCCAAGGTTGTTGCAACTCTATCAGTTGCTGCCTTAAGTCGACGTCGGTTAGCATATTTAGGCCTTGAGTTAAGGCTCTGGTATTGGGTAAAGGACGTGCGAGGACAAGATCGCGCAGTTGTTTGATATCTTCCTTGGCGGTTTCGCTACCCATGGCTTGAATCGCCAGAAATCTCTCTATAGTTTTAGGTAAATTTTGGCCGAGTTGTTCTCTAAATTGATTAAGGACTTGGGGCGGAATGCCCGGCCATGCTTCGTCTTCCCTTGCCATAAAGCAAGGGGATGAGGCAATAGTAATCAAGCCTTTGATTTTTTGTGGATAACTTAACGCTGCCTGAGTCGCAACGAGCCCACCGAGTGACCAGCCGGCCCAAATAGCGTGTTCAGGCAATGCAGCGACTAAGGTATCTACCCAGGTTGATAGGCCACCTTCAACCATTTGGCTATGGCCGAAGCCCGGCAAGTCTACATAGTGCACCCTATACTGAGACAGTGACTCATGTAATGGCGTAAACACAGCGCTATTCACTCCCCAACCGTGAAGCATCACCAGATCTGGCCCTTGGCCGCTGATTTCAATATGCAAATTTGCTTGGTTTGTGGATGTCACTTTGCTCACTTGAGTGCCTCAAAAATGGATTAGGTGAATGTATGCCGCACTTTGTCAAAAGGATTTGGCCGCAATCTGCTTTGCGGATAATGCGTTTAGGCTATCAACTCGGCACAAGGTGGTTGGCGGGCAGTTTACCTAACCGTTGCCTGCTGTGCCACCAATCCATATCACTTCCCGAGACTGGCATTTGTGCCGTTTGTCTTCAATCTGGCTTATATCATGGGTCTATTTGCTTAGGTTGCGGTAAGTCGATGCAAATAGAAGTCGATTATTGCGGTGAATGCCAAAAGCGCCAGCCACGTAAAGTCATTGCACCTTGTAGTTATCATCAAGGTTTGGGGGCTTGGGTTGGTGCGATTAAATATCAAGGTCAACTTGCCGCTTTGCCAGTGCTGTGTCGCGCCTTAGTGGCACGACTTAAGGTATTAGAACAGCAAGGATTAATCTCGCTGCCTCAAGCGATAGTGCCAGTTCCATTGCATCCAAAACGCTTACACCAACGGGGATTTAATCAGGCGTGGTTAATTGCCCATGAGTTATCACAGCTCTTGCAACTGCCGTTAGTGAGCGAAGGGTTAACGCGCCAGCAAGACACTCGACCGCAGGCGGGGCTTTCGGGGGCACAGCGACGACGCAACTTACATGATGCCTTTATGTTAGCGGATGATTTTGCGTTCCAACGTGTTGCATTGGTGGATGATGTGGTCACCACTGGCACTACAGTCTCTGAAATTGCTCGCTTATTCGAAGCGCGTTATGTGCATGTTCAAGTATGGTGTTTGGCAAGGGCTGAAGCGCCAGGCTTGTTGGATGATATTTAAAAACGGTTAAAAGCATTGCTCCATTATATCTTTGTGTATGTCAAAATTATGTCAAAAATACTGAGTAAAAATGAATAAGTTTTAATTTTGCGACAAGATGTAAGTATCTGTATCAATGGGTTTTGTTTATTTTTTGTATTGAGATACCTTCCTATATTATTTCGTTTGGAGGGTATTTATGGACGCTAAACTGGCGCGATCAAATGCAGATACGGCATCAACGCTGAAGGACGTTATTCAGGCGATAAACTACTCTTTAAAGCTACATGGTTTTTGTGGCTTCTGGTTTCAAGGAGTTCCACATTGTGCGTATGAAAATTATCACTTTCCAAAAGATACCAATCTGTTCTCTCCTACGGCACTAAGAAAACCTATCGCCAGCATAGCTTCTTCCCCTGTTATGGCTGAATTACAGCGTTTTTATTTAAATCAGATAGCCTCCCATGATTTCAATTTTGGTTTTTCATTGGATACTTCAAAATCTTATATGTATAGATTCACGAGTGAAAAAAATGATAAGACCAGCCTATTGTTTAGTAAGCATAATATTCAAAGTGTTTTGAGCTGGCCCATCTCATGCCACTCTAATCGTCATTGGGTAGGCCGGTTTATACTACTTAGCCATCTTAGTGCTTCGGAGGTGGTGTTAGAGGGATTGGCAGACACTTTAAAGGAAGCTCAAAACAAGCTTTTTGAATGTAATAAACAATTGTTCAATCCATTTCTACAAAGCTCTCTGCTTAAAGATAATGCGAGAGATATCCTACTTATGGTCGCAAACGGTCTTCAAAACGACGAAATTTCAACTCAGCTCCCGATAAGTGTCAGAGGAGTTGAATATCATATGGAATCCATGCGTAAGAAATTTGGGGCTACAAATAGAGCAAATTTAATCCATTTAGCCCATCAATATGAGTTGATCTAAATATGTTGATATTACTGGTTGAAGATAATCGACTTCTTTCTAACAACATCATTCAATATCTTGAATTGAGTGGTATAGAGTGTGATTACGCTTTCAACCTAGCACAAGCGGATATGCTCATTAGTCAGCAGCAGTTCGACGCTATTATTCTCGATCTAAATTTGCCGGATGGTGATGGGATTGAAGCGTGTGAGCGCTGGAAAGCACAGTGCATTACCTCACCAGTAATCATGTTAACTGCACGTAGTAGTCTGAATGATCGCTTGAGTGGTTTTGCTGTGGGCGCGGACGATTATTTAGTAAAACCCTTTGCAATGGAGGAACTGGTCGCGCGATTGAAGGTGGTTGCTCAGCGTCGTCCCGCACCCCAAAGGTTGACTATTGGCGACCTAGAAATCGATTTTGCAAACCACATGGTGTATCGGCAAGGGCAACAGCTGGCTTTGTCTAAAACCGGATGGCAGATCTTGGCTTTATTAGCTAGGCGTAGTCCAGAAACGGTGAGTAGAGAAGAGATTGAGCGAATGCTTTGGCCCGACAGCGTACCTGATAGTGACAGCTTGCGCAGCCATATTCATCTTTTACGTCGAGTGATCGATCGCCCCTTTGAACGGCAAATATTACATACGATTCGTGGCGTTGGTTTAAGCCTTAGAGATGATATCAATGCAAGCGCCTAAACTTAGCCTCAAGCGTAGCTATCAAGTGTGGGGAGTTATTTTTCTATTAATAACCTTAGGCGTGAATAGTTTTATCCCGCTTTGCATGATGTGTGCAGGTATGATTTCTATGCATGAGGTCACAATGCACAATGCAGGGCAAGCGGCCGAAGCATTACTGAAGATGGCGGAGCCAACTCAGCAATCATTACTTCATCAACCACTTCTAAAAACCGATAACTTAACTGTCTATCCTCATTGGCTAGATATTCCGCTGCAAATTCGTGAGTTAAGTCACAATGAAGTCTTAACTGATGCGAGCAAAATTCTCTATGAACATGCAGAAGGCCCCATTGTTAACGCGTTAAGTGTGTACTACACCCAAACTGGCCAGCCGCTATACGTTTGGCTGCAGTTTAGTGTTACCCATGATTTGCAATTCGCCCCTAAAAATATGACGGCGATCTTGCTGCTTGTCTTGATAACCTTTTGTGCCAGTGCAAGTTTAGCGTTTTATATGCAAAGTAAAGTGATTACGCCTGTTCATCAAATTAGTCATGCGATTAAACAACATGATTGGGAAGGAGGAGGAAAACTGAGTTTACCAGAACAAGAATATGCTGAATTAAAGGCAATTGTTGATGCTTTAGATAACTCGATTTTACAACTTCAGGAGGCTCAGCAGCGAGAACTCAATTTTTTACGTTTTGCTAGTCATGAGTTACGTACGCCAGTCGCCATATGCCAATCTTCATTCGAAATCCTCGCATTACAACAAGGTGAGCTTAAGGGGGCAACCCTGTATGCTTCCCAGGCGACCAATCAAATGAAGTCACTCATTGAAACCCTACTATGGTTAACTAATAAAGAGTGTTCAAACCTAGAAAAGGAAAACGTAGCATTATCGCCTTTACTTGCCAGTATTATCGAGGAGCAGCAACGGGTACATGGTTATGAGCAAAAAATTCAATTATTGTGTGACGATACTTGCTTGCCAGTTCAGCTTCATCCGCTAAAAATAATATTAAGCAATTTATTAAGGAATAGTATTGAGCATGGTGGGATGGATATTAGCATTACTCAAGATGCTTGTTGTATAGCAATAACCAATTCCTACAATAGTAAGGGCCGCCATGGATTTGGTTTAGGGCTTTTATTGGTGAAACGTCTCGCGAATCAACTGGGTTGGATTTTTACTAGCTCATCTGCAAATAATTTATTTACTGCTAGGCTGGTAATATCTAATAACTAAAGAATGAGAACTATAGATTTACTGCATTAAACCACACACTTTTAAAATGCAAAAGCGCCGTTGGGCTTAGATCACATAGTCATCATGCTATTCGTAGTAACTTTATTATATAAAGTTTACTGGTCGATAAGTATTTTAAAATACTTCCTAGAATACATGGTTGAGAGGGACTCTATGTGTAAAAAAAGTGTGGCATCTATTTTAGTCAGTGCAATTATTTTTAGTGGTTCAGTATATGCTGATGTGAATAAAACGAGCGTGGATTTAGGTTATAAGTTTTATACCAGTGACGCAAAAAAAGATAACCCAGGTGTTTTTAATCAACCTTTTGTAAAGTTGAATCATTTAGGAATTGCTGATTGGGGTACTTACTTTGCTAATCTTAAGCTCGAAAACCCTGCTGAAATCGCGGAAAATCAGAAGAATCTTGATGGTAAAACTACCATTAAGTCATTATTGATACTTGAAAATAAGCTGGGAGAGTCGCAGTTCAACTTCTGGACTCAGAACTTTATCTCTGCGAGTGAAACGTTAGTTGAAGATAATCTTTACTTAGGTATTACTCATAATGCAAAAATTCAAAATTTATCACTAAACTATGGTGTCGGTTTAAATTATACCATTGGTAGCTTTTCCCCCACATCAGAGAAGTTTAATGATCTGTCAGGTTATGCCGTGGTTTTAAATGCAAAGTACCCATTTGAGTTGCTAGGGTTAAAACATAGTTTAAGTTTGAATTATGAAGCGCAAATTAATAGGGATGAAGCGCATCAAATATTATTTTCATATGACAGCTATGGCCATCAGATAATTACAACATTACAAACAAGCCTCACAGATTCAATATTTTCAAAGTTATATATCACCCATTATGATAGCTGGGGTTCGCAATATAATGATGGGATTGAATACGGTATATCTGTTGGTTATCAGTTTTAACGGTTTATCAAATAGGTTGAAATTTTGATAAGTAGAATCTCATTTAATTTGGTGCTGTTCTAAATTTTATCAAAAATAATAAGGGAATTGTAATGCATTATAAAAAATCCATTATTGGTATTGCTGCCACGGCAACAGCAATTATTGTCGGCTGTCAAGTTACCCATCAAATAGTAAAAAGCCAGGGAACCGCTCAAGGCAAGCATGGCGAAGTGCAGGTCGAAACCACATTCAAAGACGGACACATTGTGGCGATTGATGTACTAAAGCAAAAGGAAAATAAGGTCCTTGCTGGTGCCGTATTTAAAGATGTTAAACAGGCGATTATTGATAATAACTCTATCGAGGTTGACGGTATTGCAGGCGCAACCGTAACGTCTAAAGCGCTTAAAGAAGCCGTGGGTAAAAGTATTGAAGCCGCAGGTGTTACGTTAGTTGCTGTCGCTTCAGCTAAAAAAAATGAAGCATTAACGCCAGCAGAATATACCTATGATGTGGTGATTATTGGCTCGGGTGGTGCAGGTTTCAGTGCTGGTTTAGAGGCTATGGCCGCAGGCCGCTCCGCCGTTATTATTGAAAAAATGCCAATTATTGGTGGTAACTCATTGATCTCGGGTGCTGAGATGAATGTTGCTGGTAGTTGGGTACAAAAAAATATGGGTGTTACCGATAGCAAAGACCTGTTTATTAGCGACACGCTAAAAGGCGGCGATTTCAAAGGTGACCCTGAAATGGTTAAAACCATGGTCGATAATGCGGTTGATGCTGCTGAGTGGTTAAGGGATTACGTCAAAGTAGAATTTTACCCAGATCAATTATTTCAGTTTGGTGGACACAGCGTGAAACGTGCGCTTATCCCTAAAGGTCATACCGGAGCAGAGGTGATCAGCAAGTTTTCTATTAAAGCTGAAGAAGTAGGCTTACCAATTCATACCAATACTAAGGCTGAAAAGTTAATTCAAGATCAAACGGGCCGAATTGTGGGTGTAGAAGCGATTCATAATGGCAAAACGGTAACCTACTATGCAAAACGCGGTGTTGTGATTGCCACGGGGGGCTTCTCGTCTAACATGGAAATGCGTAAAAAATATAACCCAGAGTTAGATGAACGTTATGGCAGCACTGGTCATTCAGGTGGTACTGGTGACGGTATTGTGATGGCAGAAAAAATACATGCAGCAGCTAAAAATATGGGATATATCCAGTCATATCCTATTTGTAGCCCAACCTCGGGTGCGATTGCCTTGATTGCAGACTCTCGCTTCTTTGGTGCGGTGTTAATCAACCAGAAGGGTGAGCGCTTTGTTGAGGAATTGGAACGCCGAGATGTGATTTCACAGGCCATTCTAGCCCAACCAGACCGTTATACTTATGTGCTCTGGAACCAAGCTATTGAAGATGTTGCCCATACTGTTGAAATGCATCAAGGTGAACTGAAGGAATTCACAAAAGACGGGCTAATGTATAAGGTCGACACCTTAGAAGAAGCCGCTAAAGTCTTTAATATTCCTGAAGATAAGCTGTTATCAACGATTAAAGACGTGAATAGTTATGCCGCAACAGGAAAGGATGAAGCCTTTAATCATCGCTCAGGATTGGTTGATTTAAGTAAAGGACCTTATTGGATTTTAAAGGCGACACCTTCTGTGCACCATACTATGGGTGGACTAGCGGTTGATATACGTACTCGTGTACTTGATGAACAAGGAAAGGTGATTCCGGGCTTGTTTGCTGCGGGTGAAGTGACTGGTTTAACCCATGGAACCAATCGACTCGGTGGTAATGCTTACACTGATATCATTGTCTTTGGTCGTATCGCGGGACAAGAAGCGGCTAAATAGTTTGTATTTTATGTCTGGCTTAAAGCGACCCAATTGGGTCGCTTTTGTTTGTAAATGATGCAGTTCACTCGCGTACAACACATTCGTTTAAAGCTTGTTTATGATGAATAAATCGTGATCGCTATGGCAAAAATCCATAAACTTGCTATCCAAAGGACTACAAAGCGAAGGTGAGTCGGAGTATCATACGGCTAATTCTTACTAAAACACTCAGGTATCCCCTGACGGAGCAGGTTTTCATGATTACCATTTCCGATGCGGCTCAAGCCCATTTTGTTAAGTTGTTAGCAGATCAACCTGAAGGCACTCATATTCGCGTATTTGTGATCAGTCCTGGTACCTCGCAAGCCGAGTGTGGTGTGTCTTATTGTCCACCGGATGCAGTGGAAAGTGATGATATTGAAATCGAGTTCACTGGCTTCAATGCTATGGTCGATGAGAAGAGTGCACCTTTCCTTGAAGATGCCACTATCGATTTTGTGACTGACCAATTAGGTTCACAACTCACGCTCAAAGCACCTAACGCAAAAATGCGTAAAGTGTCAGGTGATGCACCTTTAGTCGAGCGTATCGAATACGTGATCCAATCTGAAATCAACCCTCAGTTAGCTGGCCATGGTGGTAATATCATGCTGGTTGAAATTACCAAAGAAGGCGTAGCCGTACTGCAGTTCGGCGGTGGATGTAATGGTTGTTCTCAAGTTGATATCACCCTGAAGGATGGTATCGAAAAACAATTGTTAGACATGTTCCCAGGTGAGTTGACTGGCGTACGTGACGTGACAGATCACCAACACGGTGAACATTCTTACGCTTAATCTTGTTTGTTAAGCTGAATGAAAAACGCGACCTTAGAGTCGCGTTTTTTATATTTGGCTTCCGCTTTAAGTGCTGTTGTTAAGTTATAACTTAGGGTTAAGATTGTCAGCTAAGAACTTATCTAAGGCTTTAAACGTCGCGAGTCTGTTGTCGTTATTGCTCAGGTAATGATCACCATTTTCCAACTCAATATACTCCACTGGTTTATTCAGTGATTTGAGCTCGTCATACATTTCTCGGCTATGTTGAACCTTAACGACTCTGTCCTTATCGCCATGTAGCAGTAATACTGGGATGTTAATTTTATCTGCTTTACTGATAGGTGAGCGCTCATAGAGGGCATCGAGATCATCTCCTATTTGCTCTTTAACCACTTCATAGTTGGTATGTCTGCGGCTTGATTTTACTAGGTAGGCCACATCGGTCACACCAGCCACACTGATGGCGCAACGGTAAAGATCGGGAGTCATAGCTGCCCCCATTAAGGCCGCGTAACCACCATAACTCGCACCGGCAATACAAATGCGTTTGGGATCGCTAATCCCTTGAGCAATTAGGTAACGAGTCCCGTCTTCAACATCGTTTTGCATTTCGAGTCCCCAGCTTTTTAGGCCAGCCTTCATAAACTCATAGCCGTAACCTGCCGACCCCCTGAAATTCATTCGAAATACCGCATAACCCCGATTAGCGAAAAACTGTGCCCAGTAGTCAAAGCCGTTACTGTCGTAACTGATCGGGCCGCCATGGGGGAAAATAATCGTCGGTAGCTGTTTAGCTTCGAGTCCCTTTGGTACTGTTAGGTAAGCATCGATTTTGAGCTTATCCCTTGCTTCGTAAGTTAGATGTTGGGTGTTGGCGAGTAGCTCACTATTGAGCTTGCCGTATCTGTTCGCGATGGGATATAACGTTTTTTCGTCCCTATCGCCGAAATAATAAGTGCCAGGCTCGGTCGAGCTGGTGGAATACACTATGTAGCGGCGTTCATCTGCACTGAATTGAGTAATATAGTTGTGAGCATCGGGTAATACAGCCTTAAGACCATTTTGTAGTCCGACATATTCTGTTTCCCAGAAGGTGTATTCCTCGCCGTCGCCTTCACTGATACCAATGACTTTTTTCTTTAATTGCGAGTAGAGTAAATCCCCTTCGACGTCAGTTGCTTCATTGGCGTAAACCAACTCTTTTGTAAGATTAGGGTCGGTCAGGTTCACTTTAAAAATGGCTTCGAAACCTTGGTGATAGGCGCGAACGTAGAGGATATTAGGGTCTGCATCAAAACCTAATGGCCAAACCGTGTCCTCAGAGAAGGCTTTAAAGGTCCAAAGCAAGCGTGAATCACTCTTTTGCTCGGCCTGTTCATAAATACGGTACTCAGTATCATCGTTGTAGATAGAAATTCGGACTTTGTGCTGCCTGTCGGTAATCCAACTTATAATCTTCTTTTTAGCATTTTGGGTGTAACTGGATTTCCCCTGCGCTAAATTGACTTTCAGAACGCTGTCTTCGCCTACGTTTTCGCCCATTCCGTCTAATGACAGTAAAATATTATCGGGATCATCTGGCATAAGATCGATAATTTGCCCCTGATGTTGCGGGATCCAATTAAGACGGTCTAAGACGCTGCGCGGAAGGACACTCGAGGTCTTTTTCGTGGTCAAATCATACTTAACAAGGCGGGTTTCGGTTGTAGGTGTACCGTAACGGTTAGCCGGAAACTTAGCACTGATCAGTAAGATATTATCGTTTGCCCACTGTAGAGACAGGATGACAAATTTTTGATTATCCGTGTGCAGCGGAATGCTTTTTTCGCCTGTTTCTATATCTTGGATACTAACGACAGTACCTTTGAGTTTGGCTTGATCGACCCGTACAACAGAAGCGATTTTTTTGCCATTAGGCGAGAGCTGCACAGAGCTAACATCTGGGATGCTTGCAAAGGCTTCAACGGGTAATTGTGGCGCAGTGTTGGCAACCGTATAGTTACATAGCCACAGCAATAGCAGCGGTAAAATCCTTTTCATTATCGATTCACATCTTCGTTACAATTGTAAAATCAACATAATAATGATTTTGAGATTAGTAAACTACTGTCTTTACAGATTTATTTATGTAAAAAGGCCTGACTGAAATAATAATGCCCTGCGAGCGTTAGGCTTCTGACGATCATAAAGACACTCATCGCGGCCCAGAGGGCATGGTTGCCTTGCTCTGGTAGTAATAGCTGTTGCAGTAAATACCATGTTGGGAAAAACGCGCCAAAGGTGGCGAGTATCATGCTATTGCGCATCACTTTTCCTTTAGCGGCACCTATGTAAACACCATCGAATAAATACGAGCTAAAGGACCATAAAGGCAAGAATATTAACCAGATAAGATAGGTTTGCGCAGTGGCTCTGACCTCATTAATACTGGTCAATAACGCGATAATATTACTGCCAAAAAGACTAAATACAGCGCAGAATCCTAGTGCCGTTATGGCCGACCAGCACCAAGCTAAGATCACAGCTTCCCTTAATTGTTCTGCCTGTTTTTGCCCATAGGCTCGACCGACTTCTGCCTCGGCATAATAGGCTATACCATCTAGAGCGTAGGAGATTAATAGCAGTAAATTCAATAACACGGCATTGGCCGCAACGGTATTATCACCTAGACCTGCACCATGGAATGTCATAAAGGCAAAAGCTGCCTGCAAGCAGAGGCTACGGACAAAAATATCTGTGTTGAGCCTCAGTAATTTGCCATAACCAGTCAGGGTGACATGGGGGAATAGGTGGGATAAGTGAAACTCTGGTGCACGCTTGAGTTGTTGTAACACCATAGTGAGTGCGACTGAGAAAGCGGTGATATCGGCAAATACTGAGGCGAGGGCAGCGCCTTTAACGCTCCAACCCAAACCGAGGACAAACACCACATCGAGGATAATATTGGCAAGGTTGGCTAAAATCAGCTGCCACATGGCGGCTTTAGGTTGTTGTCGCCCTAAGAGCCAACCTAACATCACTAAATTGAGCAGGGCGAAGGGCGTTGACCAAATCCGTACCTGAAAATACTCGCGGCAATAACGTTCGACCTCGCTACTCGCTTCGGATAATCCTAACGCTAAATTCAATATCGGGACTTGCAGTGCGATAACGCCTGCGCCCAATAACATCGCTAGCATAGCGCCTTGGACTAAGAGTTTGTGCTGGGCGTGAAGATCGTCAGCACCAAAGGCTTGCGCGACTAAACCTGTCGTCGCCATACGCAAAAATCCCAATAACCAAATGATTAATGTGATAATCGTTGACCCGACAGCGACTCCCCCTAAATAATAGGCCTCACTCAGATGACCTATAACAGCCGTATCGACTAAGCCCAACAGCGGGATAGTGATATTGGAGAGTATCATCGGCAGGGCGAGCGCTAGTAACTGGCGATTTTTCGCGCCGTTGAGCATGAGGTCGAGCCAAGTTGATTTAGCAGTATTCATTAATTTCAGAGGTGTTCACATTATGGTTAAACGTGTGCTGTTGGCACTCATAGGGCTAATGACGTTTTCTGCCCATGCCGTGGTCATTCTGCAATATCACCATGTGTCAGAAACCACTCCGGCGGCAACCAGCGTTACGCCCGCGCAATTTCGTGAGCAAATGCAGTTTCTCGTCGATGACGGCTTTAAGGTGATCCCGCTTTCTAAAGTGGTTGAAGCGATCAAGCAAAAACAAGATTTACCCGCTAAAACAATCGCAATTACCTTCGATGATGGTTATCGCAGTATAGCGACTACGGCGCATCCTATCCTAAAGGAATTTGGATTCCCCTACACCTTGTTTGTGGCAATTGAGCCGATTAAACAAAAGTTTACCGAGATGATGACTTGGGATGAACTCATCACATTATCCAAGGAAGGCGCCGATATTGCTAATCACAGTTGGGCGCACGAACATTTGATCCGCGCCTTAGAAAACGAATCACAGGCGCAGTGGTTAGCGCGGATAAAAGCCAATATCTTAGATACAGAAAAAGCGATTGCAGATGCCACAGGGCACAATTTTAAAATGTTGGCGTATCCCTACGGTGAGTACAATCAAGCGTTGCAGGATATGTTAACTGAGAACGGCTTTGTCGCTTTTGGGCAACAGTCCGGTGCCGCGGGGCCCTATTCGCCATTAACGGCACTGCCGCGTTTCCCCGTTGCTGGACAATATGCTGACCTAAAAAGCCTTAAGGCAAAGTTATACAGCTTAAATATGCCTGTGATTGCACAAACCCCAAGTGATCCTGAGTTAAAGGGTGGTCATTGGCGTCCAGAGCTTAAAGTGACCCTCGATATGAGTGATATCTCTGCTAAGCAGGTGATGTGTTACATCCAAGGTCAAGGCTCAAAACAGCCGACTTGGCTCAATGAAAACGAGTTTAGTGTTCAAGCGGATTTAGCCTTGCCCGCGGGGCGCTCGCGTTATAACTGCACAGCGCCGAGTAAGGCGCGTAATGGCTACTATTGGTTTTCTCAGCCTTGGGTGAGGCCAAAGGACGATGGCTCTTGGGTTAAAGAGTGATCAGCGGCTAGGTTTGTATTGCGCCACTATTTTTTCAAAATCGCTAATTAATTTATCATTTAATACCTGCGGCGGTTTGCCTAACGCTGCCGTAGGTTTAAATACCGCAACTCGCGTTCCCTGCGGCGACACCAATACATAACCCGCACTATGGTCGACTTGGTAATTCTCTCCTTCACCCACCATGGCATAAGTGAGTCCTAAGCTGCGGGTGAGGGGAAATATCTGCGTTTGTTCACCCGTTACAGCTTTAAACTCTGGATTGAAAAAATTTACATAGGTTAAGAGTTTATCCTGTGTATCTCGTTTGGGGTCGACGGATAGAAACACCACTTGCAATGGCGCTATTTTGTTTAGATCAGGATAAGCCGCCGCAAGTTTATTTAAGGTCGTAGGGCAAATGTCGGGACAAAAGGTAAAACCGATAAAAAATAAGCTCCATTTTCCCTGCAAACTGGCATTGGTAAAAGCTTGCTTGTGTTGATCAACCAATTCAAAGGGCGCTAATTCATAGGCCTGTGGAAACAGAAAACCGCTCTCTAACTCGATAGGTTTTGGGGGATTAAATTTCACCGCAAATAGGCCGCCAAGACCGAACAACAAAATGGCGATGACTAAAATTCTTTTCTGCATTATTCGCTCCATAAATACAGGTTAGCGCGACAAACTCGTTCCATACACTAGTTCCACAAATAGTGGTCTAGCAGTAATGCCATAAATAACAACATTAAATGGTAGATAGAGAAGCGGAACACTTGCATCGCTAAGCCATCATGATCCCGATATTTAAGTTGCCATGCTTTATAGATAAATCCCGTACTGAGTAAGCTCGAGCTGACGAAATACACTGGCCCACACATACCAACCAGCACAGGTAACAGGCAAGCAATCGCCAGCAATACTGTGTAGAGCAAGATGCAGGTTTTCGTAAATTCGACACCGTGGGTGACTGGTAGCATGGGAATATCTACTTTGGCATATTCGGCGCGTCTGTGAATGGCCAGTGCCCAAAAATGTGGCGGCGTCCACGTAAAAATGATGATCACTAGCAATAACGCATGGCCGTGAAATTCGTTCGTCACTGCCGTCCATCCCAGCAAGGGTGGCATAGCTCCCGCAAGGCCACCGATCACAATATTTTGTGATGTTGCGCGCTTCAAATAGGCAGTATAAACCAAGGCATAGCCAATCAGGCTGGCAAAGGTCAGCCAAGCTGTGAGCGGATTGACTAAGGAATATAAGACGATAAAGCCAAAACTACCTAAGCTAGCGGCGAAAATTAACGCGCGTGTGGCCGAAATACGCCCTTTGGGTAGCGGGCGATTGTAGGTGCGCGCCATTAAGCCATCAATACGGCGATCGATCAGATGATTCAACGCCGCCGCTGAACCCGCCATCATAGCAATACCCAGCATACCGGCGATTAAAGGTTGAACGGGGACCGCATGGGGCACAGCAAGACACATGCCGACTAAGACAGTGAGCAGCATGAGTGCGACTACTTTAGGTTTGGTCATTTCAAAATAGGCGCGCCATGTTACGCTGAAAGTGGGCAGGCTACTGGTGATTGAGAGTGGTTTTGCCATCTTGGATCCCTCGCTTATGCTTTGCGCCATAAAAAATAGTTGATTGTGACTAAGGTCAGTAGCAGTAGTGCCGCACCACCGTTGTGAGACACGGCAATACCGAGTGGTAAATGCATCACTACGTTAGAAATACCTAAGCTCACTTGTAGTATGACTAGCCCCACTAATAAAAGGCTTAAAGCCTTAAGTCCCGTAGCGCCCACAAATAATCGGTAGGCGAGCACGAGTAACAAGCTGGCAGTGACGATAGCGCCAATTCTGTGGGCTACGTGGATAGTCATTCGTGCAGGGTAATCGAGTACCCCAAATTCGAAGCTAGGGTGTTGGCCTTGAAACGGTGAAAATGCCTCGGCTATTGCTAAGTTATCTACCCAATTTCCCTCACAGATGGGTAAAGAGGTGCAGGCGAGCGCCGCGTAATTCGATGATGTCCAAGCGCCCAACATAATCTGACCCACAAGGACGAATAGGCTCACCAACGCTAACGGTGCGAGATGTCGAGGATGGGTTTCGCTATTAAATATACGCCGAGGTCGGGTTCGCAGGTAAAGGAGTAACAGCAGCGAGATTAGGCTAAAGCCACCAATAAGATGCGACATCACAATTATTGGCATGAGTTTCATGGTCACAGTCCACATGCCTAGCGCTCCTTGAAAGAGGATCAGCAGCACTATGATGATCGGCAACTTTTTGGGTGCTTCCGGTGTTTTTAAGCACAAAATTAAGATGAACAACACCAGTAAGCCAAGTCCGCCTGCGATATATCTGTGGATCATTTCCAGCCAAGCTTTCTCTGGATTGATATCGTGATCTGGGAATATAGTTTGCGCATGGGCGATTTCATGGTCTTGGGTGGGCACTTTAATATGGCCGTAGCAGCCTGGCCAATCGGGGCAGCCGAGTCCTGCATCCGATAGGCGGGTGTAAGCGCCCATTAAAATCACCAATAGGGTAAAGACTAAGGTTAAGCGTAGGATCCAAGTTAGTTGCATCAATCTACCCTCGACAGTTTTAACAACTTACGCAGATCCGCAATCAGCGCCTTGCCTTGAGCTAAATGTGCTTCTTTGCCCTGCACTTGAGGGTAGCGCAGGACTAAGCTGCCTAAGGGATCGACTATGATTAGCTGCTGTTCATCTAACCATTTGCTTAAGTCTGCATTGGCAGGACGAGTATTGAAGTTAAAGGTGCTTAAGGCGTTAAGATCGCTGTCGGGATGGGTGAGGATGAGCGGTTCTACTCGCGCCTGATCTGGCCCTAGCGCTGTGTGGCTTTGGCGCAAAATATACAGGCGTTCGCGGCAAGTATCGTTGCATTTGGCGGGCAATAAATACAGTAGTTGCCATTCTTTGGGATTAGAATTTTCAACCCCAAGGCTGGCATAACTGGTTTCGGGACTGATCAGCTCGCCATGATTGGTGGCACCGCCATGGTATAAATTCAGGCTCAGCACTAGCTTAGCAATCACTACGGGGGCAATAAACGCCAGCAGTAATAGCCCTAATGCTTTGTGTTTAGATTTGTTCTGGGAGTTCATGCTTGCTCCTCTCATTCAAATTATCCCTAATTTATTGTTTTATATTTATTTAGTTTTATTAGTGTCTTGCTAAGTATGGTACGAATTTCCCTATTTGCTCCTTGAGTTTGCGACTGTTTGGGCGCTATGGCGTTTTACATATTTAATCCCTTGCCACAGCATTAGCCCTGCAAATACGGCTGCCATCGAAAACCACTGCAACGCATAGCCCCAATGTTTTTGTGCCGACAGTGGGAAAGGTTGCCAAGGATGGGGCAATGTGAGGGAAGGTAATTGCTCTGGTTGCAACACGACAGGTAACACTGGGTGCCCTAATACCTTAGCCATTTCGGGCATATTTAAATTTTGAAAGCGAATACTTGTCCCTGTTTCTGCCATTAAAGCTTGGCTTAAGGGATTGATTTGCTTTTGATAAAGCCTGCCTTCGATATTTAATTCCCCGCTTAGGGGAGTGATGTGAGGCAACTCATCACGATGGGAGCCTGCGGCAACAAAGCCTAATTCGACCAGCAACCAAGGTTTTTCAACTTCTACTTGTAGAGGTTGGAAGGCTAAATATCCCACTTGACCTTGATAGATTTGATTATCCAGCAGCCAGATTTGTGAGCTTGCGGGAGTGGCGTGTACTTGCAGTCGATAACCCGTTACGCCTTCTTTGCCGACCTTGAGTTGGAGCTGCTCAAAACTTAATGGCAGCAAAGCTTGCCTTGCTTCCATTTTGGCTGAAAGCGTCGTTTTATCTTCACCACGGGCTAACTGCCATAAACCCAACTTGACCAATATAGTTAATACAGCCACAGTCAATATCAGTAGAAAAACCGTTAATTTATTCAGCAGAACGTGAGGATATTGTATGAATAGCCTGTTCATTTTTAAGTTGGTCTTAGTTCTGCTGTTGCTATTCATCATTTTTAATCTAGGTCGCGCCTTGTTTATTATGGTGAAAGGTGATGAAAAAGTGCCTATGAGCCGTTATCTTGGTCGGCGAGTGATTTTCTCCGTGCTCGTTATCTTGTTATTGCTGGTGGCCTTAGGGACTGGGTTAATTAGCCCCAATCCCACGCCTTACTAAAGCACTAGAGAACGTAAACGAAAATAAACAAACACAGCCAGACCACATCCACAAAGTGCCAATACCAACTCCCCGCTTGGAACGCAAAATGTTTATCTGCGCTAAAGTGCCCCTTCAACACTCTGAAAAACAACACGAATAAAAAGAGCGTCCCCAGTGTGACATGCATGCCGTGAAAGCCAGTTAACAGGAAGAAGGTGTTGCCATAAATCCCAGAGGTCAGGGTGAGTCCCATTTCCCGGTAGGCATGCATATATTCTTCTGCCTGTAAGGCAAGGAAACCCATACCCAAGAGTATGGTGATACCAAGCCAGAGAGTAATGGCAGAACGTTTACCTTTTTCTAGGCTGACATGGGCGAAATGTAAGGTAACTGAGGAGGTTAGCAGTACGATAGTGTTGATTAATGGCAGTCCAGTCCATGGCATAGCTTGGGTTTTAGTGCCATCTGGCGTAGTAATGAGCGGCCAAATAGCTTCAAACTGAGGCCAGAGTACTTCGTGGGTCATGGCATTATTCGATGCGCCACCGAGCCAAGGCACTGCGAACATGCGGGCATAAAATAGTGCCCCGAAAAAAGCGCCGAAAAACATGACTTCCGAAAAAATAAACCAGCTCATACCTTGGCGAAACGATCGATCCATTTGGCTAGAATAGAGCCCTGCCATCGACTCTTGGATCACGGTTCTAAACCAACCTACCAGCATGAATAGGATCACAGCTATCCCAACCAGCAGCACATAACCGCCACCGGATGCACCTGATTTCAACTGTTGCACGAAAAGGCCTGCACCAGAGGCGATTAAGAACAAGCCAATGGCACCTACAATAGGCCAGACACTTTGGGATGGAACGTAGTAAGACTGATGTTTCGTTGTCATTTTGCAGCTCCTTGCTCTATGGCAGACGCTAACTGCTTGTCGGTAATGTCGTAGAGAGTGTAAGAGAGGGTCAGAGTGTGGATAGACTCAGGTAACTGAGGATCCACATAGAAAATGAGCGGCAGTTCAGCGCTAGTGTCCGCCGCTAAGGGTTGTTGATTAAAGCAAAAGCATTCTGTTTTATTGAAATAAGCGGCACCTTGGCCGGGCGAAACTGAAGGTATCGCTTGGCCAATCGTTGCTTTAGTGGACATATTGCGCGCCAAAAATGCCGTATGGATTAGCTCGCCAGGGTGAACTTCGAGCCGTTTGGTTTGTGGCGCAAATGTCCATGGCATGCCTGTTTGTACCTGAGAAATAAATTCCACAGTCACTATTCGGCTTGTATCTACTGTGATTGCTTGATAACTACTCGCGGTATTGGAGGGTTTTCCATTGATACCGAGTTGCTCGCACAACACATCGTAGAGCGGCACCAGCGCGAATCCAAAACCAAACATTCCAATACAGCCGATAACTAACATGCTGATAAGTTTACGATTTGATTTAGGTTTATCTTGCTGGTGTTGGGTTGCCATTTCATTTCACCTCAGGTGGTGTCGTGAAGGAGTGGTAAGGCGCAGGGCTTGGCAATGTCCACTCTAAACCCTCGGAACCTTCCCAAGGTTTAGCGGGGGCTTTTTCGCCGCCACGGATGCACTTAATTACTAATACTAAGAAAATCAATTGCGATAAGCCGAAGGCGAACCCACCAATCGAGACGATTTGATTAACATCGGCAAATTGAATCGAGTAGTCAGGGATACGCCTTGGCATTCCTGCCAGCCCAAGGAAATGCATCGGGAAAAACAGCACGTTGACTGAAATCACCGAGCACCAGAAATGCCATTGTCCCAGTCGTTCGTTGTACATGTGTCCCGTCCACTTAGGTAGCCAGTAATAGGCCGCTGCCATGATGGAGAAAATCGCACCAGTCACGAGCACATAATGGAAATGTGCCACAACAAAATAAGTATCGTGGTACTGGAAGTCGGCGGGTGTAATGGCGAGCATTAATCCCGAAAAACCGCCAATAGTGAAGAGTATGATAAAGGCTACAGCAAACAGCATGGGCGTTTCGAAACTGAGTGAGCCGCGCCACATAGTGGCAACCCAGTTAAACACTTTCACTCCAGTTGGCACTGCAATCAACATAGTGCAATACATGAAGAACAGCTCGGCAAACACAGGCATACCTGTGGTGAACATATGGTGCGCCCACACGAGGAACGACAGAATTGCAATACTAGCCGTAGCATAAACCATGGATGCATAGCCAAATAAGGGTTTACGACTGAAGGCTGGGACTATGGCAGAGATGATGCCAAAGGACGGCAAGATCATGATGTAGACTTCAGGGTGGCCGAAGAACCAGAAAATATGCTGGAACATCACAGGATCGCCGCCGCCAGCCGCATCGAAGAAACTCGTGCCGAAAAACTTATCTGTCAGCACCATAGTCACTGCGCCAGCGAGTACGGGCATAACCGCGATCAGTAGGAATGCCGTGATAAGCCAAGTCCACACAAACAATGGTAACTTCATCCATGTCATGCCTGGCGCGCGTAAATTCACTATGGTCACAATCACGTTGATTGCGCCCATGATCGAACTTATCCCCATGATGTGAATAGAAAATACAAAGAGCGCCGTGCTATCTGGACTATAAGTTGTTGATAGTGGTGCGTAGAAGGTCCAACCAAAGTTAGGTCCGCCACCTTCCATAAATAGCGAACTGAGAAGGATAGTGAAGGCGAAGGGGAGTATCCAAAAACTCCAGTTATTCATCCGTGGCAGCGCCATATCGGGCGCCCCTATCATCATAGGGATCAGCCAGTTAGCGAGCCCTGTAAAGGCTGGCATTACCGCACCGAATACCATGATCAGCCCATGAACAGTTGTCATTTGGTTGAAAAAGTTGGGCTCGACCAATTGTAATCCAGGTTGAAAGAGTTCAGCGCGGATCACCATGGCCATAGCGCCACCGGTTAAGAACATAATGAAGCTGAACCATAAATACAAAGTACCTATGTCTTTATGGTTGGTGGTTAGCAGCCAGCGCATGATGCCCTTTGGCGCACCATGATGATGGTCATCATGGGCTGCGGTTTGATCTTGAGTCGTTGTGCTCATCATTATCCCCTACTGTCCATGACTTGCGATATCAGCAGGTTGCACTGTATCGCCGGTATTGTTGCCCCAAGCATTGCGTTCATAGGTAATGACTGCTGCAAGTTGTTGTGGGCTAAGCTGTTTGCCAAATGCCTGCATAGCCGTGCCTGTTTTACCGTGCATCACAATATCGATGTGATTGGCGACTGGTCCAATGGCGATAGCGCTACCCACTAGCGCGGGGAAGGCGGGTGGTATTCCTGCACCTGTCACTTGATGGCAGGCAGCACAGAAGGTCGAGTAGACAGTTTCACCTTCGGCCATGAGGGCGTCATGGCTGAGTGTGGGGAGGCTTGCGGGATCGACTGCAGCTGAGACGTCTGTTGCAGGCGCGGGTGTCGGGGTTATACTGCTTGGTACCGCGGCGGATGTTTGTGCAGAATTGCCGTTCATGTACTCGTTGACGTCTTTGGCTTGCACTGCATCGCCAGTATTATTGCCCCAAGCATTACGCTCGTAGGTAGTCACTGCCGCGATTTCTTGTGCGGTCAATTGCTTACTAAACGCTTGCATGGCAGTACCCGTTTTACCGTTGAGCACAATTTCAAGGTGACCGCTGAGTGGTCCCGTTGCAATCGGGCTACCTTTAAGGTGCGGAAATACGCCTTGCAACCCTTCGCCATTGGGCTGGTGGCAGGCTGCGCAGTGCCCGAGGTAAACTTGTTCACCTTGAGTCATCAACTCTTCTTTACTTAGGGTTTGTGATAAAGCGGCTTGAGCGGCTTCAGCCGCAGCACCTGCGGCTTGTTTCTGCTCTGTGACCCAAGCCTCAAACTCGGCTTCGGGTAACGCTTGTACTACGATAGGCATAAAACCATGGTCTTTACCGCAGAGCTCGGCGCATTGACCACGGTAAATGCCGGGTTTGTCGATGCGAGTCCAGGCCTCATTGATAAATCCTGGATTGGCATCTTTCTTAATTGCAAAGGCGGGCACCCACCAAGAATGGATGACATCCTCTGAAGTCATCAGAAAGCGGATTTTGCGGTTTATCGGTAGAACGAGCGGTTTATCGACTTCCAATAGATAGTTTTCACCCTTGGTTTCGGTGCCTTCGATTTGTGCTCTGGGTGTTGTCAGTATGCTATAAAAATCAATATCTTGATCGAAATAGCTGTAATGCCATTTCCATTGGGAACCCGTGACTTTTACGGTGAGATCGGCGTTGCTGGGATCTTCCATTGCGATTAAAGTTTTTGTCGCTGGAATCGCCATTAAGATCAAAATTATAAATGGCAGAATCGTCCAAGCGATTTCAACTTTAGTGCTTTCGTGAAAGTGGGACGCGACAGCGCCTTTGGATTTTCTGTGGTTGATCATGGCGTAAATCATGACGCCAAAGACCACTAGGCCTATTGCGCAGCAGATATACAAGATGGTCATGTGCAAGTGATAAACCTTGCCACTGATCTCGGTCACGCCAGGGGTCATGTTGAACCGCATGTCCGCGGCGGTCAACGGTGGTGCGAAAAGCACCACGAGTAAACAATACAACAATTGCTTCACAAGACTTCTCCTCTGCCAATTGCGAATAGCAACTACAAAGAAGAGCAACACAGTAAGTCTCAACTCTATGCAAACTCTTCAGTTCCCAAAAAAGCTTTTTTGACTTCAACGTGCGTTGGCGGCTGTTACTTTTAATCAAGTATTGTTACTGCTGGTAATTAGCCACGCTGGCACATACTGCTGAAATAAATCTGTTCTCTATTTTTAGTGGCGCTTCGAGTTCGATAAATACTCGATTCATTGACCACGGAAGGTGATATATCATCACCGACTTAACCAACCATACTTGCTGTTTAAATATTGATCAAGATCACTTATTTATCTAATTATCTGAAAAATTGCCAAAAAAAAGCCTCACATTCATAGGTGAGGCGGCTTTCAAGGTAAAAAATTAAATGAATATTTAATGTACAGAGCTAAAAAAAGATTGCTGACCGAAGAGATTGCCTTGCTCAATGCGTACGTCGGCATGTAAGTGACTGTTTACGTCTTCAAGCACTATGCCCATAGCTCGGGCACTTTTAGCCACGATTTGTAGGCGTCGATTATCCCGCGCATCTAATGATTGAGTCCAAGTAATGACTGCACTGGACGTACCACTTGTCAGGGCTTTTTCCATCGCCCACAGGGTTTCGACTTCATCTTTAGCATGTACCAGTAAGACTCTATCCATACGCACACCTGCACTGGCGAGCATTTGCTTGTAGCCAATACTTGGTGGGTTGATGAGCACTAACCAACGGCCCTGTTGGCTTAACTGAGCGAGTTGTGCACTCAGATGAATTAATTCTTGGCGACCTTGAGTCTTAGTTGGCATGCAGGCGATGGGCGCATGGTGCCAGTCATAGTCGGCATCACGGACTTCATCGAGCCACAGGCCCGGATGGCGGGGGGCATTGCCAAGTAGTTTATTCATAGCCAATCTCCATTACGGATCACACCGACGGCGAGTCCTTCAATTGTTAAACTTTGGAAGCCTAAATCCACTTTAATCGAGGAGTAATCTTCATTTTCGGCATGTAGATAGACTACATTACCTTTTTTTTCGAAACGTTTAACAGTGACATCGTCATCGACTCTAGCGACAACCACTTGACCATTCCTAGCTTGTTCTACTTTATGAACTGCCAGCAAATCACCTTCGAGAATGCCGATATTTTTCATGCTGTCGCCCTTTACTCGCAGTAAAAAATCGGCGGCGGGATGGAACATGCTTGGGTCGACTTGGTAGTACTGTTCAACATGTTCTTGGGCGAGGATAGGTTCACCCGCGGCCACTTGGCCGATGAGCGGTAAACCTGTTTCAGTCAAATCTTCGATTTCCGCAGGCAGACGAATGCCCCGAGATGTGCCAGGCATGATCTCAATGCAGCCCTTTTTCGCCAACGCTTTAAGGTGTTCTTCAGCCGCATTGGCGCTCTTAAAACCTAAACGGGTTGCGATTTCTGCCCGAGTGGGTGGCATGCCAGTATCGGCAATATTTCGTTTAATTAGCTCTAAAATTTCAGCTTGGCGTGGCGTCAAAGGTCTCATGGTGTTTCCTGTTTTTCTATACAGTTACTGTTAGTATATACAGTATTATTTGCAGCGCAAGTATTAACCACTTTTTAGCTATGTTGGAGAGAATTAGCGAATATTACCCATAGTCTGGTATTCTATCGGGCTAGTAAACGCACTTAATTGCATAAGAATAATGCCTAAACACGACTCTCTTTGGTTGAAATCATTACGTTGGATCCAAAAACACTTAGTGCACACTATTGTGGTGCCTCAGGATCCCTTTGCCGATCTGAATCTGGATGCTTCCAGACCCCTTGTTTATGTGATGAAAACAGAATCCCTCAGTGACATCGCTGCTTTGAGCGAAATAACGGCTAAGTTAGGCTTACCAAGCCCTTATGAGCCTCTAGTGGCTAATGGTGTGACTGCGCCTCGGGTTGTCTGTCTTCAAGGACGTAAGCCACTGTTTGGCGAACGTGCTGGTAATGAGCCTTTCCTCGAATGCTTTATGCGTTTGTTAGCCGTGCATAAGGAACGTCCTGAATTGGATATTCAACTGGTGCCCGTGAGCCTGTATTGGGGCCGAACGCCAGGGAAAGAAGACGACACTATGAAGGCGGCCGTATTTGAGCGGGAAAACCCGACTTGGCTGCGCAAGTGCTTGATGATTCTGTTCTTAGGTCGACATAACTTCGTGCAGTTTTCGAATGCCGTATCCCTGCGTTACATGGCTGACGAACATGGCACCGACATGGGGATTGCCCATAAGTTAGCACGGGTTGCGCGCGTGCATTTCCGTCGTCAACGTAAGGTAATGACAGGGCCTGTGCTGCCAAACCGCCAAGCACTGTTTCATTCGTTGCTCAAATCTGAGTCGCTGCGCAAAGCGATTCAAGAAGAAGCCGCCAGTAAAAAGATTTCTGAGACCCAAGCGCGCGAGACGGCTATTGAGTACCTCGATGAAATCGCTGCCGATTACTCAGATAGTTTAGTGCGTATTGCCGAGCGTTTCTTAACTTGGCTGTGGAACAAGCTTTACAGCGGGATCAACATTAAAGGCGCCGAGCAAGTTCGCCAGCTGCACCATGATGGCCACGAGATTGTTTATGTGCCTTGCCATCGCAGCCACATGGATTACCTGCTGTTATCGTATATTTTGTATTATCAAGGCATGGTTCCGCCGCACATTGCTGCCGGCATTAACCTCAATTTCTGGCCCGCGGGACCTATGTTCCGTCGCGGTGGTGCCTTCTTTATCCGCCGTAGTTTTAATGGCAACAAGCTATACACCGCAGTATTTCGTGAGTATTTAGACCAGCTGTTTGCTAAAGGTTATTCGGTGGAATACTTCTCCGAAGGCGGCCGTTCACGTACTGGCCGTCTGTTGGCGCCGAAAACTGGCATGATCGCCATGACGATGAACAGCGTACTGCGCGGTATTGAACGTCCTGTCACACTTGTGCCTGTGTATTTAGGCTATGACCATGTGATGGAAGTGGCGACTTACCATAAAGAGTTAAGCGGTAAGAAAAAGAAAAAAGAATCTGTGTGGCAGGTGTTCGGTGCCATTCGCAAATTAGGTAATTTTGGCCAAGGTTATGTGAATTTTGGCGAGCCTATTACCCTGCAAAATTTCTTAAATGAGCGTGCGCCAAACTGGCGTGCTGAGTTGGCCGATGATCCCGAGCAGAAACCAAGTTGGTTAACGCCAGCGGTAAACGTGCTGGCTAATCGGGTGATGACGCGTATCAATGATGCCGCAGCCGCGAGTTCGGTGACTTTGACTAGCTTAGTTTTACTGGCGACAGATCAAAACGCCTTAGAACGTAGTCTGCTGGAGCGTCAGCTTGATTTGTATCTGACCCTACTCAAAAAAGTGCCTTACACTTCTTATACATCTGTTGCCGAAGGTGATGGTAAGCATTTAGTGCAGCAAGGTTTAGAGCTGAACAAGTTTGTTGTTAGTGCCGATCCTTTAGGGGAAATAGTGTCTATCGAAGCGAGTCAGGCTGTGTCTATGACTTACTATCGTAACAATATCATTCACTTATTTATTGTTCCTTCATTAATTGCGAGTTGTTTAACCCACAATGAACAGATCCCGCGCCAGCAAGTCGTTTCAATCGTTGCCGATTTTTATCCACTGCTGAAAGCCGAACTCTTCATGGGAATTAAAGACTTACCAGCCTATGTTGAGCAAGTACTGGATTTCCTGATTGGGCTAGGTTTAGTGGTTGAGACAGATACTTTAGCTGTCGTGCCTGAGCACTCAAGCCAATTATTGTTGTTAGCCAGTTCAGTGAGCGAGACTCTGCAACGCTACGCTATTATTTTCAATCTGTTAGCGAACAGACCTAAGATGGAGCGCTCAGAACTTGAGTCTGAGAGCCATTTACTCGCCCAGCGTTTAGGGGCTTTACATGGCATTACCGCGCCTGAGTTCTACGATAAAAAACTCTACGGTACTTTGAGCGTGAAGCTTAAAGAATTGGGATATCTGGCGGATAGTGAAGATAAGTCCAATATTAATCGCATACGAGATCAGGCCAATAGCTTATTACGTCCGTCAGTGAGACAAACGATAGTGGCGAGTGTCACCGCGGAGCACACAGTTTAATGGCAAATCATATGAATGCGGCTAAGCATAAGCCCGCAGGTAAGTCCTTGCTTGGTGGTGCCATGATTATTGCTGGCACGACCGTAGGTGCTGGGATGTTTTCTCTGCCCGTGGTCGGTGCAGGTATGTGGTTTGGCTATTCGATTTTAATGTTATTGGGTATTTGGTTTTGCATGTTGATGTCGGGCTTATTGTTGCTCGAAACTAATTTGCATTTCGAACCTGGTGCTAGCTTCGATACCTTAAGCAAGCAAACTCTTGGGCAGTTTTGGCGGATAGTGAACGGCGTTTCTATCGCTTTCGTGTTGTATATTTTGACTTATGCCTATATCAGCGGCGGTGGTTCGATTGTGAATCACAGCTTGCAGGGCATGGGAATTGAGTTACCGCAAAGCGTGGCAGGACTGGTGTTTGCCATAGTATTGGCGAGCATAGTATTGATCAGTACTAAAGCCGTGGATCGGATTACCACGATTATGCTCGGCGGTATGATCATTACCTTCTTCCTCGCGATCGGCAATTTATTGATCGAAATTGATGTGACTAAGTTGCTCGAACCCGATGGTAATAACAGCTTTTCACCTTATCTGTGGGCGGCGCTGCCCTTTGGTCTCGCCAGCTTCGGTTACCATGGTAACGTTCCCAGCTTAGTGAAGTATTACGGCAAAGATTCCTCCACCATTATCAAGGCGATTTTCGTCGGCACCTTTATCGCGCTGGTGATTTATGCCTGTTGGTTAGTGGCGACTATGGGCAATATTCCCCGCAGCCAGTTTATCGACATTATTGCCCAAGGCGGCAATATGGGTGTGTTGGTGGGCGCTTTGTCTGAGGTGATGGCGAGTAGCTGGTTAAACAGTATGTTGACCCTGTTTGCTAACTTAGCCGTGGCTTCATCTTTCTTAGGGGTGACCTTAGGTCTGTTCGATTATCTTGCCGATTTGTTTGGTTTTGATGATTCACGCTCTGGCCGAATGAAAACCGCGTTAGTGACCTTTGTGCCGCCAACGATTTTAGGATTACTGTTTCCCGATGGCTTCTTAGTAGCGATTGGCTTTGCGGCATTAGCGGCAACTGTGTGGGCGGTAATTGTCCCGGCGCTGATGGCTTATAAATCGCGGCAGTTGTTCCCCGATAGCACAGGTTTTAGAGTGATAGGCGGTACACCGCTGATTATTCTTGTGGTGTTATTTGGCATAGTCACGGGTGCATGTCATCTGCTCGCGATGGCAAATTTACTGCCGCAATATTCCTAATTTGTTGTGATGATTTAAGCCCTCCATGTGAGGGCTTTTTTGTCTTTAGCGGTTGAGTTTTGTCTTACAGATCTTTTTAACCTGAATACTGGACAGAAATACAAACTCAGGCTTAACTCGAATGATTGTTAAAACAAAGGAGCCGATAATGAAAATGACTCAGTACGCACAAGGACATGCATGTTGGGTTGAACTTGCAAGCCATGATTGGCAGGGAGCTACAGCATTTTACCAAGCGTTATTTGGTTGGAACTCGGTCGAAATGCCGATCCCTGAAGGTCACTTTTCGCTATTTAATTTAGCGGGAGATGACTTAGGCGCCATGTATCAAATCCCTGAGTCAGAAGCACATATCCCCAGCCACTGGCGTATCTACTTTGCCGTCGATGATATCGATGCCAGCATTGCAGCGATTCAAGCGGCGGGCGGCCAAGTGCACATGGGGCCGCATATTGTGGGTGATGCGGGCGTGATGGCGCAGGTGAGCGATCCTGAAGGCGCACGCTTTGCCTTATGGCAAGCAAAGAACCACATAGGTGCTCGCCGTCAGGGTGAACTCAATACCCTTTGCTGGATTGAGCTGGCTTGCAAAGAGCCGCGTACTGAAGAAGCCTTTTACTGCAAAATCTTCCCTTGGACCAACATGCCAAGTGACATGCCTGACATTGAATACTCAGAATGGCAGCTTGATGGTCAATCCATCGGCGGTATGATGACGATAATGCCCGAATGGGGTGATATTTCTCCCCATTGGTTGCTTTATTTTGCAGTAGCGGATTGCGATGCGTTTGCTGAGAAGGCCCAAGCCTTAGGTGCGCAAGTGTGCATTCCGCCTAGTGATATCCCTGATGTGGGACGATTTTCTGTCATTGCTGACGCCCAAGGCGCTACCTTTGCGGTGATCAAGCTTAATCAGATGTGACTGGCATATTAAGGACTGTCATTAAGGTTAAAAACGGCGACGCTAAATCGCCGTTTTTATTTGTCTAACTATTTGTTTAATTAGCGTTATCAATCATGATTGTTTCAGGGCAGGAGCCTTTTGAGGCCTTATTGGCTTTGGCGAGTAGGCTAGGTAAGGAGTCAGAAGTTTTAATGACTTCGGGCAAGTTAATGCGGATTTCACTCAGTAATCCCTTGCCACATTCAAGACTCATTTTAGTGTGAGCGCCTTGACCGAAGCTGCTATCAAAACTTTGGTTTAACTCACTTTTACTGACACTCTTGCCTATGTTGTCATGAATAAATTTTTGTACCCATGCCGAGGCATTGACCGCTTGGGTCAGCTGAGTTGCCAATAAAAAGTACTCGTTAGGGTCTTGGCTACGGCAAGTGCCGTGTTTCCACCATTCGTGGCGTTCTAAACAGGTGCCATATTGGGCGCTAGGCATGACTTCTTCTAAATTTTTGCGCACCGATGGATTCAGTTCAAACTCTGGATAAGTACAGAAATCATTCGGTTGCAGTTTGACTGTGCTGCAATAGCCATATCGCGTGCCGCATTGTTGTTTATTCGGCCACAGTCCGTGCAGGCTGAAGTGTTGCCATTGGCTCGATTCTGGCGTTTGGCTGAGGGCGCGGCATTCGGCTTTACGGCGGCCATAGAGTTCACAAAAGGTGCTTTGCCAGCTTAATGCGAGCACGTTAGCATCGAATTCGCCACCGATTTGACATTGATTCCCTTGGCGTTTCTCTGGGGTGCCATGCTCTTTAAGGCTATCTCGGCTTTTGGCTTTGATGTCCGATGCCGTAGTTGTTTGCGCCGGTTCCGCCGCCGTTGCAGGTGTTGATAAATTACTGCCAGCAACATTAGATAGATATTGACCACAATCGCCGCTGATCCAACGCATGGGAGACTTCACCGCATTGGTGCGCACTCTTAGCCAATCAGGTTTAGCGCTATTGCCGAGGATTTCAAGTACAGGGTAGCGCTCACCAATATTGCTCTGCCATTGATCTGGATTCGTCTGCTTATTTTTCGATTGAAATAGCTCACAGCGTTTGTCGGCAACGAATTCACCGGTTGCGGGTGCGGCAAAGGTGGGTGCTGTAATGATGAGCGCAGAGCATAAACCGAATGCGGCAAGTAATGCGCGTGATGGGGTTTTAAGGGAAAGTGCTTGCGGCCATATCCGGCTGATGGTTAAACAAAATGACTTGGTCATGTGATGGGATCCTTCCTACGGCAGTGAATTGAGTCAATTCTGTGTGGCACTGAGTCAATGGTACACATAAGCGCTATAAACTTAGAGACTTATTTTACTCAGAGTTGTGTATGGCACTGTTGCAAAATTAGATTTTTTAATCTGATTGAATGAAAAAATCCCCTCAAACTTTAATGGTTTGAGGGGATTTTTATCGGTGTTCTAGCGCCGTACACTCAATTACGCCGCGTCTTTCTTTAATTTACGCGAATAAATCAGTAGATAAAGCGCGGGTAGTACAAACAGTGACAGTAATGGGGCCGTAACCATGCCGCCGACCATAGGTGCGGCAATTTTCTGCATCACATCGTTACCCGATCCTGCACCCCACATAATGGGGAGTAGGCCGAAGAAGATGGTCGCTACTGTCATGGCTTTGGGGCGAATACGCATAACAGCACCTTCAATTAAAGCTTCTTTGAGATCGGTAACTGTATGGTAGTTATTCTTCTCTTGCCTGTGCTTAATGGCGTTGTTGAGATAGATCAACATGATCACCCCAAATTCAGCGGCGACACCAGCCAAGGCGATCATACCCACGGCGACCGCGACTGAGATGTTGTAATCCAGTAAATACAGGAGCCAAGTGCTGCCGACTAATGCAAAGGGTAGGCTCAACATGATGATGCTTGCTTGCATTGTGGAGCCGAATGTCATCATCAGCAGAATGAAAATGACTGCTAATGCCATAGGGATCACTTGTTTAAGTTTTGCATCGACTCGCTGCATATACTCGTACTGCCCAGCGAAGCTGTAGCTGTAACGCGGTGGTACCTTGAGTTCGGCATTTAATGCTTGCTTGGCAGTAGTAATGTATTCGCCGATGGAGGTGCCTTCAATATCGATAAACACCCAAGAGATTAAGCGACCGTTTTCACTGGTGAGCATAGGTGCGCCATCGGTGATTTCTATATCCGCTAAATTTCGCAGTGGTAGATAATTTCCCGATTTAGTGATCACAGGGAGCTCGCGCAGCTTTTCGATATTATCGCGTAGCTCACGGGGATAACGCAGGTTAATCGGATAACGCTCAGCACCTTGTACCGACTCGCCAATATCCATACCGCCAATGGCGTAACGCACGACATCTTGAATATCCTGCAATGACATACCGTAACGTGCGGCCACATCGAGTTTGGGGGTGATATCGATATAACGCCCGCCGCCACTGCGCTCGGCATAGGCCGACTTAGTGTGTGGCACTCTACTGAGGATGGCCTCTATTTCTGCCCCTAGACTTTGCAGCTCATTCACATCGGCTCCGGTGATCTTAATGCCAACGGGGGTTTTTATCCCAGTGGAGAGCATATCGATACGGGTTTTGATGGGTTGCACCCAAGCATTGGTGATACCAGGCACTTTCACCGTTTGTTGCAGTTGAGCGATGATGCCATCTAAGGTCATGCCCTCGCGCCATTCTTCATGGGGTTTAAGCATGATGGTGGTTTCGAGCATAGTTAACGGCGCGGGATCGGTCGCAGTCTCGGCGCGGCCCACTTTGCCAAATACGCGGGCGACTTCGGGGACGGTTTTGATCAAACGATCGGATTGCTGTAACACTTCCGCGGCTTTGCCCGCACTGAGTCCCGGTAACGCGGTTGGCATATAGAGTAAATCGCCTTCTTCTAACTCGGGCATAAACTCACTGCCCATGCGCGTCATCGGATACCAAGCGCTGACTAAGGCAATCAACGCTAATGCTAAGGTGATTTTAGGAAACCTAAGTACCAGATTAAGCGATGGCTTATATAAAGCGATCAGCACGCGACTGATGGGATTTTTATGCTCACTCGGAATTTTGCCCCGAATAAAATAGCCCATTAAGACTGGCACTAATGTGATTGCTAATAATGCGGAAGCGGCCATAGCAAAGGATTTGGTATAGGCCAGCGGTGCAAATAAACGGCCTTCCTGCGCTTCGAGTGCAAACACAGGCACAAAGCTTAAGGTGATAATAATCAATGAGAAAAATAACGCAGGGCCGACTTCAATCGACGCTTCGGTGACGATCCGCCAGTGTTCTTTGGTATCGGGTTCTCGGTTGTGTTCTGTGTGAAACTGCTCCAAATGTTTGTGCAGGTTTTCAATCATCACAATTGCGCCGTCCACCACCGCGCCAATGGCAATCGCGATACCCCCAAGACTCATAATGTTGGCATTCACCCCCATCTTATTCATTACGATAAAGGCAATCAGGATTGAAAGCGGCAGGGTAATGATGGCGACTAAGGTTGAGCGTGCATGCAGTAAAAACAGCAGGCAGACCAGCCCTACGACTAACATTTCTTCGACGACCTTGCTGAACAGGTTATCAACGGATTTTAGAATGAGTTGCGATCTGTCGTAGGTGGGGATGATTTCAACCCCATCGGGTAAACCTGCTTTCAGTTCTTCAAGCTTAGCTTTTACGGCATCAATCGTGGATAAAGCATTTTCGCCGTAACGCATCACAATAATGCCGCCTACGACTTCACCTTCGCCGTCAAGTTCGGCTATACCGCGGCGTGAGGCAGGGCCTTTGCGCACGGTAGCAACATCTTTCAGTAATAAACCTGTACCAGAAGGGCTGGTGATACCAAGGGGAATTTCGCGGAAATCCTCAAGGGTTTGACGATAGCCTTTGGCGCGCACCATATACTCGGCTTCAGCCATTTCGATGACCGAGCCACCCGCTTCGCTATTAGATTTTTCTATCGCATCTTTAATGCTGGCTATATCCAGTTTATAGATCGCCATTTTGTCGGGTTCGAGTACGATCTGGTAGGTCTGCTCCATACCACCGACGGTGGCGACTTCAGACACGCCAGCCACGCTTTGTAGCTCTAATTTAAGATACCAGTCCTGCAGGCTTTTGAGTTGTGATAAATCTAAACTGCCGGAGCGATCGACCAGCGCATATTCATATACCCAACCCACACCTGAGGCATCGGGGCCAAGGGACGGTTGTACGCCCTGTGGCAATCGGCTACTGATCTGACTTAAGTATTCTAATACCCGTGAGCGCGCCCAGTAGATATCTGTGCCATCTTCAAAAATCACATAGACATAAGAATCGCCGAACATGGAATAGCCACGTACCGTTTTGGCACCGGGTACAGCTAACATGGCGGTAGATAAAGGATAAGTGACTTGTTCTTCTACCAATTTAGGCGCTTGCCCAGGATAGGACGTTTTAATAATCACTTGCACATCCGACAGATCGGGCAATGCATCGAGTGGCGTTTTACGCAACTCTTGTACGCCCCAAACAGTGATCATGATGGCGATAATCAGCACCATCAATCGCTGCCTGATGGACGCCTCGATAATATATTTCAACATAACGCGCTCCTAGTGCTGATGACCGCTGCTTAAACGCATTAAGCTGCCCTTGAGACTGGCTTCGGAGTCGAGTAAGAATTGCCCCGAAATCACCACCCGTTCACCTTCATTCAGGCCTGAAATAATCTCGGCTTTACCTTGGCTCATCATGCCGACTGTGACGGCCTTGGCGGTAAAGCTGTCATCGGTTTGTTTGACGATCACGCGGTTTTCTTTACCCGTCTGAATTAAAGCTTCCTGCGGGATCACGAGCACATCTTTATTCGGGCCACCGAATAGCGAGACTTTCGCGAGGGTTTTAGGTCTTAAATCTACGTCGGCATTGTTGAGAACCACTCGAACTCGCAGGCTGCGAGTGACTGGGTCAAGCTCAGGGTAGATGTAATCGATCGTGCCTTCGATGCCACTGATATTCATAGCGGGAACGGCAATTTCGGCCTTTTGACCTTTAGCAATCCAGCTTTGCTCATTCTCGAATACATCGGCAATCACCCATACCTTAGAGAGATCCACTAGGGACATGACTTCGGTCGACGGCTGAATGTACATGCCATCACGAACGTCGAGGGCTTTAACTATGCCATCCTCTTTGGCGTAGAAAGGTACGCGATACTGGGTTTGATGTGACTCGGCTAATTGTTTGATTTGTCTGTCGTTAAAACCGAGGAAAGATAAGCGTAAACCCGCATTGCGCACCAAATCTTTGTAGCGGCCTTGGCCGTTTGCTTTGGCGGTGTCCATGGCGAGCAGGTAGTCATCTTGGGCGTTAATTAAATCGGGAGAGTAGATCTCGTAGATCAGTTGGTCTTTCTTGACAGTGTCGCCCACGGATTTGACCATGAGCTTTTCAATCCAACCAGTGACACGGGCATGGATATGGGTGATCTGGCTTTCGTCGTAATCGATTTGACCGACGGTTTCGACAAATTTCCACAGTGTGTCGCGTTCAACCTTGGCGACTTTGAGTGCCAGCGCTTGCTGCATACTGCCGGAAACATTGATATTGATTTCTTGGGTATTGCCGCCCGTTTCGACTTTTTCTAAGTTCATGCCGCAGATAGGGCAAGTGCCGGGCACATCGCTGATGATGTGAGCATGCATAGGGCAAATGTATTTAGTTGTTGTTTCTTCGCTGGTTTTTTTAACAAGATTGTTAGCCTTAGGGGTTGGTGTGTCGAACACTTGGCTTGCCGCTTTCGTGGTCGAGGTGTGCGCATGTTCTGTCGCTAAGTGATCTGTATGTTGATATTCAGCATGTGGATCTGCTGAATTGGTATCGGTACCTTCCTTTTCAACTAAAAACATATTGCACTTAGGGCAGCGACCAGGCTCATGGCTGAGCACTTCGGGATGCATGGGGCAAGTGTAGGTTTTTACTTGATTTAACGGATTACTCTTAGGCGCTGTTGCAGAATTTACTGCAGCTTCGGTTGCCACAGGCTGTTGTGTGCTCGCCAGTTGGGCATGGCTCAACCAAGGTGTACCTAAGAGTAAGCTACTCAAGATCAGTACGGCTTTAGGGGTCTGCTTTTTTACGGTTTTAAATGAATTCATATGCCTCATCTCCAGCCTAGCTTAGTGGTGTTTGTGGGCGTTTTTTGCCGCACCTTCAGCTGGTTTTGCTTCTACTGCCTTTGGCTCTAAGTTCATACCACATTGAGGGCAAGTATCTTCTTTGCTGCCAGTCACTTCAGGGTGCATAGGGCAAACATGGGGATGGGCTTGTTCCTGTGGATTGGCATTGTCGTGTTGATGTGCGTGCGGCGCTGCCGTCGCAAACACGCTTGTGCTGGTCAGCAAGAATGCGATTAAGGCGAGATTAGTTAGTGTTTTCATATTATTCACTCCATCGGATTAACGGCCGAATACGAGCGCATAAACGTCAGTGAGCACAGTGGATCAAAGCGGTTCGCTTCGATAGACGTATTGATGCCACAATTTGGCATTCGGCTCAGTAATCAACGTTCTGCTAGACTCGGGTGCGCGATTTAATGATAAGGCACCACAATAAACGGCTAAATAGGGCGTTAGCTTAGGGCTAACAGCATTGTCGTTTTAGCTTGGTCGTTTGGCTTTTTTAAGGGTTTATTTGCCCAATAAGCACAAAGTAGAGCTAGGCTATCGGTGGTTTAAAGGCCGAAGACAAAGAGATAGAGTGGAAATGAGGCATAGGAGTGGCCATTGCAGTATCGCTCATGCTCACACTTGGCCAGAGGTGTGGGCTGAATAGAGTGCCAGCGACTGAAATCGTCAAACAATGACCACAATCATTTGAACATGATGTGGTGCCATCACAGCAATGCTGTTTCGCGCCGGGAAGCATTTTATCGTTGCAGCAATCCGCGTTGGCCATTGAATGTGAGTCAGAACTGTTCTCCGTGTCCATCTGCATCATTGTAGCGTGGTGCATTTGGGAGGAAACCTCATGATTCATCGCACTCATATCCATAGTGTGTGGCACTATGGCGTGACCATTAGACACGACACTTTGCCCGACGAGTGCGAGTAGAGTGAATATGACTAAAAAATAACGACCGAGTGTGTGATGCATAAGTCTTCCAAATGATGAACGGCTCGATTCTAGCATAGCGATGATTAGCTGTAATGATTTAACTCACACTTCAGTTAACGCCTCAATTTAAATATCTAATTAATCTAAATTAGCAAATAGCATTTCTGACTCGCAGTTTTGTCTTCAACGGGCTAATCATGAATATGACTGCGTATTTTAAGAGACTCAAATTGATCGTAGAAAGTTTCATTTCGAACAGTATTATTCGGCTTACCTGCGTTTTACCATTTATTTCTGCTTCACTCTACGAGGTGCAATAAACATTGGCGTGATCACATTTCTGTTTTCTAGAAAATAAATTTCTAGTTCTAGATTATCAAGGGGAAACCTAACTATAAAAAATCGGTAACTTGCGATTATCGGGTGATTGCATTAGCTTTAGTTAAAGTGCATCACAGTTCAGCTAGCGGTTTTTACCAAATGACGTCCAAATAGTTAGAGCTAAGTCTCATTTTGCGCTTTTAAGGTTAATTTAATCAGCAAATTTCGGCTTAAAATCAAATTTCTAATAAATGAAAGAGCATAAACTAGTCTTATAAAAACTAATTTTGACAATTTTGGAGATAGAGTGATGAACTGGCGTGCACTATTTAAACCTAGCGCGAAATATTCAATCCTGGCGCTACTGGTCGTCGGTATTGTAGTGGGTGTTGTGGGATACTTTACCACTCAACAAACATTACACGCGACCAGTACAGATGAGTTCTGTATGTCTTGCCATAGCAATCATTCGCTGAAGGATGAAGTGTTGGCTTCTGCCCATGGCGGCGGCAAAGCGGGGATTACGGTTCAGTGTCAAGACTGTCACTTACCCCATGGTCCAGTCGATTATTTGATCAAAAAAATCATCGTATCTAAAGATTTATATGGTTTCATGACAATTGATGGCTTTAACACTCAAGCTTGGTTAGATGAAAATCGTAAAGAACAAGCGGATAAAGCGCTGAATTATTTCCGTGCGAACGATTCTGCTAACTGTCAGCATTGCCACACTCGTATTTACGAGAATCAGCCAGAAACTATGAGTAAAATGGCTGTAAGAATGCACTCAAATAACTTCAAGAAAGAACCTGACGCGAGAAAGACCTGTGTTGACTGCCATAAAGGCGTAGCACACCCATATCCAAAAGGATAAGGTTTAGCGTCTAGTTGACCATTAAAAAGCCCTCTATTGAGGGCTTTTTGCTGTCTGTGTGCTCGGTTAATTCGCTTGAATCATCACCCGTTGCCGATAAGCTAGCAGGCTGAAAATTCCGAAGATAAACACTTGTAGATAATCTTGTTTCGTTAATGGTAGCAAGGTCTTAAACAGCATGTGGAAAATCGCGACTTGGAAGCAATGCATCATGCAGGTAATGGCAAACAGGATATTTAAAGTAATCGCCACATTGCCTTCAAAGGGGATGACTAAGTTGTAGGCCATCATCAACCATGCAATCAGAGTGATGGCTTTACCTAAGTTAATTAATAAGGGCATGGTTTTCATCTTCGATGGGCTCAACAGTGGTTTCTGAGTGATATTGATATAAACGGTAGCTCACTTGCCCTGCATTCTTTTCTTTTAAGGCGTGCCAGCGAGAAGGGATAGCAAGTTGCGGCAATTCAGACTCGATTTCGACATAAATCAGCGCACCATCATTGAGCCAACCTTGAGTATCGAGCAGTTGAATCGTCTTTTCTGCCAATCCCTTACGAAAGGGTGGATCGATAAACACCACATCGAAACCTTGCTCGCAGCCCCTTTGCAGTACCACTAACGTATCAGCATTGAGCACTTCGGCCTTATCGCATTTAAGGGTTTGCAGATTTTCTTTTAATTGCAGGGCTGCGCCGCGTTGCAACTCGATAATTTTGGCGAAACTGGCATAGCGGGACAAGGCTTCGAGAGCTAAAGCGCCGCTACCGCCAAAACAGTCGAGTACACGTGCATTGACTAAATCATTCGCCAGCCAGTTAAAGAGTGTTTCGCGAACCCTGTCTGTCGTTGGGCGTAAACCTTCGAGATCTTGGATAGGTAGACGACGCGAGCGCCATTGGCCTGCGATGATCCGCACTTGTCCACTGCCGGGTTTATTTTTGGCTGTTTGACCCTTGGTCACATTATTTTTGACCGTTCGATGATTAACCAAAGTGCCCCCGTGATTTTGCCTGAAGAAAGAAAGTGGTAGACTGTGCCACCTTAATAAAGGCCGCTATTTTATATCAAAGTCTCACTAAAAGGTGAGAAGGCTAACTGAGCTTAGCTAATTGCCGACTTTTTGGGCGTAATTGCCGAGGCAATCTGGTATAACATCAGGGTCTTATTCAAAATTCAATACTGAAGTAGAGCGCTGGAATCACACATGGCAAAGAAAGGTTTTTTCTCTTGGTTTCGTAAAGATAAGTCACAAGATGAGGTCGTCGCTGAAACGCCAGTTGTTACTCCAACACAAGATACTGATGCAGCACAGCGTGTCGCGCAGGAACAAGTAGACACACAAGGGGTCATCGAGGCCGAAGCTCATGCTGAAAAACAGGCAGCAGAACAGTTAGCGGCCGAACAAACACAGGCAAAAGCCGAAGCCGAGCAATTCGCCCTTGAGCATGCTCGAATTGAATCGTTGCATTTTGCTAATCAGCAAGCTGAAGCGACACGTTTGGCTGCTGAACAACTTAGTGCACAAAAGCATGCTGCAGAGAAGTTAGCCGAAGCACAGTTAGAAGCAGAGCAACGCATTGCAGAACAATTGGCAGAACAGCAGTTAGCGGTTGAGCAAGCCGCCGCAGAGCAATTAGCTCAAGCAGAGGCGGCGCGTGTAGTTGCGGCTCAGCTAGAAGCAGAATTACTCGCAGCGGAACAAGCTGAACTTGCCCGTTTGGCCGACGAACAGCATGCTGCTGAAGCCTTAGCGGAAGAACAACTCGCTGGCGAAGCACTAGCACGTGAGCAAGCAGAGGCTTTAGTTCAGCAACAAGCTGAAACTGAGCAAGCTGTTATAGCCGTTGCTGAATTGCAACCTGAGCCGCAGGCTAGACCCGTTAAGGAAGGGCTCTTTGCTCGCCTGAAACGTGGCTTAATGCGTACCAGCGAGAATATCGGCAGTGGTTTTATCGGCCTATTTCGCGGCAAGAAAATCGATGACGATCTGTTTGAAGAACTCGAAGAACAATTATTAATCGCCGACGTTGGTGTCGAAACCACTACGCGATTAATCAAGAATTTGACAGAGCATGCCTCACGTAAGCAGCTTAAAGATGCCGAAGCTTTATATGAATTGCTGCGGGATGAGTTGCAAAAAACACTCGATCCCGTCGCTATCCCGTTAGTACCAGACAATGCTAATGGCCCATTTGTTATCTTAATGGTTGGCGTTAATGGCGTGGGTAAAACTACCACTATTGGTAAATTGGCCAAACAATATCAGAGCCAAGGTAAGTCAGTCATGTTAGCCGCGGGTGATACCTTCCGTGCTGCAGCGGTTGAGCAGCTACAGGTTTGGGGTCAACGTAATGATATTACAGTGATTGCCCAGCATACAGGTGCTGATAGTGCCTCTGTGTTGTTCGATGCTTTACAAGCGGCCAAGGCGCGTAAAGTGGATGTATTAATTGCCGACACTGCTGGTCGTTTACAGAATAAAGCGCACTTGATGGAAGAATTGAAGAAAGTCGTGCGAGTGATGAAGAAACTCGACCCAGATACGCCACATGAGGTCATGCTGACATTAGATGCGAGCACAGGGCAAAACGCGATTAGCCAAGCACAATTATTCCAGGAAGCCGTAGGTGTAACGGGTATTACCATCAGTAAGTTAGATGGAACGGCTAAGGGCGGCGTGGTATTTGCGATTGCTGATAAGTTTAATATTCCGATCCGTTACATAGGTGTGGGTGAGCAAATTGATGATTTGCGAACCTTCAATTCGAAAGAATTTATCGATGCCTTGTTCACTCAAGAAAAAGCGGATAGCTAATTTATGATTGATTTTCAGCAGGTCAGTAAGATTTATCCTGGCGGCCAAATGGCGCTGGAGGATGTGAATTTTCATCTACAGCAAGGTGAAATGGCATTTTTAACCGGCCACTCGGGGGCGGGTAAAAGTACGCTGTTGAAATTAATCACGGTAATCGAGCGGGCAACAACGGGGCGCGTCGCGATTAACGGTCACGATATTGCCAAAGTCAGCCCTAAACATGTGCCTTATTTGCGCCGCAATATCGGGATGATTTTCCAGAACCATCACCTATTGATGGACCGCAGTGTGTTCGACAATGTGGCTTTACCACTGGTGATTGAGGGATTCTCCCATGGCGAAATCCGTAAGCGTGTTGCGGGTGCCCTCGACATGGTGGGTTTATATGGCAAGGAGCGGCATAACCCAATTATGTTGTCCGGCGGCGAACAGCAACGTGTTGGCATTGCTCGTGCAATTGTGAATAAACCGCCTCTACTGCTCGCCGATGAGCCTACGGGTAACTTAGATCCTAAATTATCTATGGATATTTTGCGTCTGTTTGAAACCTTTAATGATGCGGGAACCAGCGTATTAATCGCCACCCATGATTTAGGTCTTATCGCACGAATGAAATATCGCACATTTACCCTCAAACAGGGCCGTATGTTAGGTGCACAAGAGTTGCATCCTAATGTGCACACTCGCAGTGCACCGACGAATAGAGGTGAAGGGCAATGAGCGATAGCGCAAAATTAACTCGCAGCAAGCTGCCTCTGTCTGGTCGGATTGTGATGTTTTTTATTCGCCATGCGCAGCAAGCAATGGCGAGCATGGGAGAGCTCTGGCGCAACCCAATATCCTCTGTGATGACCATGGCTGTCTTAGGTGTGAGCCTAAGTTTGCCTGCAGCATTGCAAGTGTTAGTTAAAAATGCCGAGACCATTACCAGTTCCTGGAACAGCGCGGCAGAGATCTCCTTGTTTATCGACGATAATCGTAGTGAACAAACGATTCAGAGTCTGCTGACGCGCATTCGGACATATCCCGAAGTGGATAAAGTGCAATATATTGATAAAAATCAAGCGCTAGAAGAATTTCAACGCTTATCTGGGTTTGGTGAGGCCTTGGCCTATTTAGATAAAAATCCTTTGCCCGCGGTCATTACCGTTACGCCTACGCCGCGTTACTCAACACCAGTGGGCGCCCGTGAACTCTTAACTAAACTAGAGCGCGAGCCTGAGATTAGCTTTGGCCGTTTAGATATCGAATGGTTAGAACGGTTACAGGCGGTAGTGCGTCTACTCGAACGTACTGTGATGGCGATTGCCGCGTTACTCGTGCTGGCCGTGGTCTTAGTGATAGGTAATACGATTCGCTTAGCGATTATGAATCGGCGCAGCGAAATTGAAGTGATGAAGCTAGTCGGAGCAACTGAAGCTTTTATCCAGCGCCCATTTCTCTACACAGGGATTTGGTACGGAGTCATTGGCGGCATATTGGCTTGGCTTATCATCAACTTATTAGTGTGGTATCTCGATTCCGCCCTTGCCGAACTTTTAGGCTTGTATGGTAGTCAGCTTGAAATGAAATCACTCACTTTTATTGAACTGCTGCAATTGGTTGGACTTGCCTCATTTTTAGGTTGGTTAGGTTCGTATTTGTCTGTACGCCAGCATTTACGGTCGATTGAACCTTCATAATAATCAGTCGATTAAACTAAAAAAAGTGACGAAAAAAATGCTGAGTAATGAACTTTTGTTCACTTGCAATGTCTACTTCAGCGAGGTAAAAAGGGTATCTGCAAACGAGCTGAGGTTGACATACTCTGTCAATTAGCCGATAGTTCGTGAGCTTATTCTTAGGGTATTTTGTTGTTGAACCTAAGAATGCACTCGTTAAGTAGTCTGATAAATGTAGGAGAGCGAATGACCTTTCAAACGCAATCAATGGCACTGACAGTCCCACAGGGCGCCAGTAGTCTAGAAGCTTATATCCATTCAGTGACTAGCATCAGCATGCTGGACGCTGAGGCTGAGTATGAGTTAGCCAAGCGTTTACAGGAAACTGGTGATCTACAAGCTGCGAAGCAACTGATTATGTCGCACTTACGTTTTGTAGTGCACGTTGCTAAAGGCTATTCAGGCTATGGTTTGCCACAGGCAGACCTGATCCAAGAAGGCAACATAGGCTTGATGAAAGCGGTTAAACGCTTCGATCCCGATGTTGGCGTGCGTCTAGTGTCTTTTGCTGTGCACTGGATCAAAGCTGAAATTCATGAATATGTGCTGAAAAACTGGCGCATTGTTAAAGTCGCGACCACTAAAGCACAACGTAAGTTGTTCTTTAATATCCGTAAAGCGAAAAAACGCTTAGGTTGGTTCAGCGATGCAGAAGTCACTATGGTGGCTGAAAATTTAGGTGTGTCTAAGGCCGATGTGACCGAAATGGAATCACGTATGGCAGCGCAAGATCCGGCATTTGATTTAACCAATGATCAAGACGAGGAGCATGATTTTGCCCCCGTCCATTATTTGGAAGATCATTCATCGGATTTAGCGGAAAATATTGAAAACGACAACTGGGAATCGAATGCTCAAGGTCGTTTATTATCGGCCATCAAAACCCTAGATGAACGTAGCCAGCATATTCTGCGCGCTCGTTGGTTAGATGACGATAAAACCACACTGCAAGAACTTGCAGAGACTTATCAAGTGTCGGCCGAACGTATTCGCCAACTTGAGAAAAATGCCATGAACAAGCTAAAAGCTTGTATGGAAGCCTAAGTTGCGTCACGTGTAAAGTGATTTTAACTTAGCCATAAAAAAACCTGCTGCGGCAGGTTTTTTTTTATGGGAGAAAGAATAGATTTAATCGCGCCATTTAAAGTGAATTTCGCTACAGATATACAACTCAATCGTATTGAAACGTACGCGACTATGGCTGATTTCACCACGAGACATCGGATTTATCCTACATTTAGAGCCGTTATAAATAGTTAATATATCGCTAACTTTTGAGCCTCAATTCGAAAGTTATTTTCGATGCTTATTATCGAACGGTTTGTTCCTCCGCATTTTGAGTATCGCCTTAAGCAAAGTTGATATGGATATTGAGCACGGAAGATTTGGTCGGGTAGCGATGGATTATGTACCAAGGAAAGCTTTTAAGTTAGAAGGGATGCCTGCCAATTTACGATAGATACTCATTATGCGGTTTTTTTAATGCTTACAAAGGTGGGAAGTTATGTTCTCAATGATCACTAAGTTAGCCCTCTCATCAGAATCTGGTTGGGGTACTGCATTTCGTGTCAATGGGGGCGTCGAAGTATGTCAGCAGAGCTTGTTTTGGTTAGTTTGCAAAGGCATCGCTTTTGAACGCGAGGATTTAAAGCTTAGTTATGTATTGGGAGCTGAGGTCATTCTATGTCAATTTGAGACGAGAGTTTTAATTGAGCTGCTTAAAAAAAATAATATTCATTATTTTCAAGACGATAGTCAAGTGCGATGGTTGCTGCCCCGTAATGTATCAACAATCTTCTATGCGCAGTGGAAGAATAGTATAGCGGTTGATCTTAACCAAACCTGTGCTGACTACTGTTTTTTTAAATGCTTATTCTTGCCATGACATTTTTATATGAATGAGTAGTGTTTTAAGCTAGATAAGTGTGATTAGTTAGTTATAAATTTTTAATCTATTAATAAGTACATTTATTGCCAGTAAATATACTTCAGAACATCCATTCTTGGTCGATAGTTAGGAGGTGTCCTACAAATCGAAATGGGTGATGAGATGTTAAAGGTATCGTTATTCGGCGTAACTACAGTCATGTTGAGCGCGGTGATAAGCTGTAACGTGATAGCAAAAACTGAGTTTAAAACTCTTTCTTTTCAAGGTGAGATAGCAGAACCAAGTTGCTACTCCGATCTATCTACCATTTCTTGTTATGACCAGAATCTCAATCAATTTATCTCTCAGACTATAACTCCCCAAGTGTATGCAAATTCTATAGATAGCGACAAAATACTTGTTATATCAACTCAGTTCAAACAAATTAATAATCTAGTTTTTAGCCGAAAAAATGAGAATGAAGTTATTCTTGCTCTTCATTATAATTGATTCACAATTTTGCCATTAATAATGGCGATTTCATTTTTTGAAATCGCTTTTTAATTTTTATCTTTAGTATATTTATTGTCAGAAATTTCCTACAAGATCGCAAGTCTAGTCCTATATGTAATTGTTAGTGTTGTTGCTATTGTGTGCTCAGCTTCGATGAGCCATAACCTTAATATTTCCATATAGTAACAACAGTAGGATGTCTGATGAAAAAATTAACGCTATCTATTTTAGTTTTAGGTGCATTGTTTGGTACTAGTGTTCAAGCGAATAATACTATTACTTTTTTGGGTGAAGTATCGGACCAAACTTGTGAAGTGGCGATTAACGGAAATGCGGCTAATCCCAGTGTCTTGCTACCAACAGTTTCTACGGCTCAACTTGCCACTGCAGGCTCAGTTGCTGGTGAAACACCTTTTACCATTTCAGTCAGTGGTTGTACTGTCAATGCAACGCAAGCTTTACCTATTAAAACCGTATTTTTGGGTAACAATATCACAACCGCAGGTAACTTAGGCAATACTGGTACGGCAACAAATGTAGCATTACAGCTTCTTGATTCAGTTGGTGGAACGAGTATCAATTTAACAGCAGGAAGTGCTGTTGATGGATTAAATGTTGCTGCAGGTGCAGACTCTGCCTCCCATGATTTTGCTGTGCAGTATATTTCTGAAACTGGTAGTGCAACAGCAGGTCGTGTGATTAGCTCTGTCCAATATGCAGTTTCTTATCTTTAATATACGATAAATTATGATTATTCGCTCACCCAGCCCATGGGTGAGCGCTGCTGCTTTTTGGGGCTTCTATGATTTTTTCTAGCTTACTTCTTCGTTTAATATTTTTGACTCTACTCATGATCGGTTTTTCAGTTAATGCGAGTGTGGTCATGACCAATACGCGAGTCATTTATCCTAGTGATGCTAAAGAGCGCAGTGTTCAGTTAACAAATAACGATGCTTTTCCAAATGTTGTTCAGGTCTGGACTGATATTAATAACCCAGAGTCGGCACCTGAGTATGCTGATGGCCCATTTTTGGCCTTACCCGCTATTTTTAGAATAGAGCCTAAGCGAGGGCAGTTAATTCGCTTAATTTATAGCGGCGGTGAGCTGCCAAAAGACCGTGAGAGTGTGTTTTATCTTAATTTTCTACAGATACCTCCATTATCGAAAGAAAATGCTGGTGAAAATCAGATGCTAGTGATGCTCAAAAATAGAGTGAAAATATTTTATCGGCCTGTAGAGATTGAATCTAATCCAGATGATGTGGCAAAAGAGATTGCCTTTGATGTTCAGTATGCTGATGCTGGAATTCACCTTGATGTGAAAAATAATGCGGCTTTTTTTGCCTCTTTTGTTGAGGCAAAACTTAAGTCGGGAAAACAAGAGCTAATCATCCCTATTACTATGCTTGAACCTAAGTCTAATCAGTTGATAGACATTCAGAATAAGCAGTTTGTCATCACATATCCAATGACGATTGAATTCACTTTAGTAAATGATTACGGCGGATTTGTAAAAAGTGAATATGTTATTGCATCTGCACATCATTGATAAGATTGGTTATGAAAAAATCCATGCGTTTGATGAGCCAAATTTACTCTTTACTGCTATTGATTGGTGTGATCTTTTGCATGTCTTCATCGTTGAGGGCCGATGACTTACAGGATTTCACATTTGATGACAGCCTATTACTTGGTGGTGGTTATGGCGATAGTTATCTTTCTCGCTTTAACTCGATTGCAGAAACTATTCCAGGTCAATACCAAGTTGATATCTATATAAATGGTACTTACTTAAATAGGGAAATTATTAATTTTGTTAAGGTTGGCTCCCAAGGAGTTGTGCCTTGTCTCGACCTTAATTTCTGGAACAAGTCGAATGTAGCTGCAATATACATAAACGAAGATGCATTATTGCAGGCTGAATGTGCCGCCCCTGATACTGTGGTCAAGGGGGTATCGACGCAATTTGATGCCGAGAAATTAAGATTAGGGCTTGCGATCCCACAAGCTTATTTACGGCAGATTCCGCGTGGCTATGTTGATCCTTCATCTTGGAGCGAGGGAGAAAATGCTGGATTTATCAGTTACAACAGTAACTACTATCAAACTAATAGCCGCAGTGCTGGTAGCGATATGCGTGTCATTTATACGGGCCTTAATTCAGGTGTCAATTTAGGATTATGGCGCCTGAGAAATCAATCGAGTTATCAGTACAACGATGTTGGCCAAAATACTCAAGAAAGTTTTAATTCTATTAGAACTTATATCACCAGAGCCTTGCCGGATATGCAGAGCGAACTCTTGTTTGGTGATGCCTACACTCGAGGAAATATTTTCGGTAGTTTAGCTTTTACCGGCGTACAGTTGCTGACTGATAATCGTATGTTACCAGAATCCCAGCGTGGTTATGCACCTGTCGTCAGAGGACTCGCTAACTCAACCGCCAGCGTAGTGATTAAGCAAAATGGTGTGAGTATTTATCAAACCACAGTAGCGGCGGGGCCTTTTGTTATTAATGACTTATTTCCCACAAGTTATGAGGGGGATTTATTAGTTGAAATTAGTGAAGCTGATGGGAAGGTCTCTAGTTTTACTGTGCCATTCAGTGCTGTGCCTGGCTCGTTGCGTGAAGGAAGTTTCCAGTACGGGTTATCATTTGGTGAAGTAGATCAAGCAGAGTCTGGTGGGTACTTTGTAGATTTAATTTCTGAATATGGTTTGAGTAATATGCTGACGCTAAATAGCGGTGGGCGTGTCGGAGATGATTATTTTGCTTTGAGTCTAGGGACTGTATTAGGTACAGAATGGGGGGCTCTGGGGTTAACCGCAGTACATTCTATGTCTCGTATTTCTCAGTCTTCAGTATTAAATGAGTGGAAAAATGGCTGGCGCGTTGGACTTAATTATAGCCATTCGTTCGATTCGGGGACATCAGTGGCACTTGCTGGATATCACTACTCTACAGAGTCATTTCGGGAGTTGAATGATGTTTTAGGTTTGAGGAGGGCATTGGAGAGTGGGAATATTTTTGAATCTGAGACCTACCGTCAGCGGTCTGAAATGAGTTTGAGTGTGAATCAGAGTTTAGATGACTTTGGCTTTGTGTATTTGAGTGGTTCTAAACGTCAATACCGTGATGGGCGCGATGATGACGATCAACTACAGTTCGGTTATACGGTGGGTATTGGTCGTGTGAATATAGGGCTCACTTTTTCACGTCAATATACCAGTCAAGTTCCGCTACAGAATGGGTTTGGTGGTCAGCTATTAACTGAAATGAGCGGTTATTCCTCTGATAGGGTGAAGGAAGATCTCGTGAGTCTCACCGTGTCCATTCCATTTGGTAGTCGCCAGTCAAACATGCTTAGCAGTGGGTTTAGTCACTCATCTAGGGGTAATGAACAGTATAATCTAGGACTCGCAGGCACTGTGGACGATGATAATACTTGGACATATGGCCTGAATGCTTCACTACAGCGGCAGGATAGTTCGAGTGAAAGTGTCAGCGTCAATACGCAAAAGCGTTTTAGCCAAGCGACTTTATCGGGTAACTATTCGATTTCTGATACTTATCAGCAGGTTGGCGCTGGGTTGAGTGGTGCAGCAGTGGTGCATTCTGGCGGCGTAACATTAAGCCAAAACCTCAGTGATACTTTTGCGATTGTTCAAGCTGAGGGAGCTTCTGGCGCAAAAGTGACTAATAATTGGGGTACTGAGATTGATGACTTGGGATATGCAATTATCCCATCTTTGACGCCTTATCGCACAAATAGTGTCACGCTTGATACGGGATCTATGTTAAGTGGTACAGAACTTATCGAGACACAACAGCAAGTTGCGCCCTATGCTGGCTCTATCGTTAAGATGAAATTCGAGACTAGACACGGGATAGCCGTCGTCTTCATGACTCAGCAAGCCAACGGCGGCGTTATTCCTATTGGCGCCGAAGTCGTGGACGAAGATGGCCTAGTATTGGGCATGGTTGGACAGGCTGGTATGGCTTATGTCAGAGCTTCTAAACCGAGTGGTCAGTTGACCGTTAATTGGGGAAATAAACCCGATCAGCAATGTCACTTTGACTATACCCTCGAAAGCAGTCGTGATAACACTTTATTAAGAATGCCTGCGCTATGTGAGCGGGTTAATTGAGATAAAAACTATGATTGAGTTCAACCTAGGTCGGCTGTTGGCAGTGGTATCTTTTGTGTTTGCCACTTTAGTTAGTGGTCAAGCTATGGCGACTTGCTACCGTATATCGACGACTACAACAGATCCGGCAAATTTTTATTATGTCTCACCTGCGTATGGTAAAACAGCTATATGGTCTGGTGGTTACGATGCTAATAGGGGCATACTTAATCTGCCTATCATCAATGTTACCGATGAAAGTTTTCAACCCAATGGCACGTTATTGGGATCGAGTGTTGCGCCCTTCAGTACCTATGGACAGACTGGCGGGTATGATCCTGAACAGGTACTTTTTCGTTGCGATGCGGCGGATGAGCACCAACTAAATGAGATCTACTCAGTAAACGCAGATAATGCTTATGGCGGCATGTACGAAGATGGTGTGGCTTATGGTATTAACAAAGGTTATGCCACTTACCATCGAAATGTTGTGCTCAGGGTTAAGAATAATGCCACGGGTCAGTATTTTTCGCGCCTATGGCAATATCGGCCGCTGCGGGGTTTAGACCGTGATGCTCAGGGAAGAATATTAGTGAAGGCGAAAAACTTTACTGATGTCACGATAGAGCTGTTCCAGATTGGCAATATCAGAGGTGTGACTGAGTCTATCGCATACAGTTATAATCAACCTGCAGCTTATATTGCTTTTGGTGGGCCTGGCCTTGCCTATCCTACGGAAGGGGTTGACCATATTAGTCATTATCCAGGCTGGTATGCGAATTGGCCTGGGAATATCAGCTTATATCAACAGTTGTATACGCGAAGGGCTGGAGGTTGTGCGGTAATGAATGTCACACCTTATGTGTTGTTCCCCACTGTGACTATCGCGGAATTAAACAGCGGCGTTACCCGAGAAGCTGACATCCAGATTAATTATCGTTGCCAACAGAAAGCCAATATTAATGGCCCCGCAGTTAATGCGAATGCTATCGCCTTTAAGATTGAGAGTAATAATTACCAGATAGCGAGACAGTTGGGGTTTGCGACTCAGGATGCTGTGACATATCTAGTCAGTAACGGCTATGGTACTAATACGGTTGCTAATGGTGTGGGGGTAAAGCTACAACGCAATGATGGTGTGATTCAACCCTTTTTAAATTTTGATAATAGAACCAGCTTAGACTCACAATATAATGCATGGAAAGACGGTTGGCGGCCATTACAGGGGAATCGGACTGGTATTGTCGGTACGAGTTATCAATATATGGATAATTACAGAGTTGTTTTTGGTAAGTTGCCAGGAATGAGTCCAACGGCAGGAAAATTTTATGCAAAAGCGGAAGTGCTTATTCGGGTTCAGTAGTTTAGTTTTATGGCTCCTAATGTTGCAAACCGCTCTGGCTGGCGTAGTCGCCGATCGTAGTCGAATTATTTTTGCGGCTTCCGATCGGGAGCAAGGGTTGTCACTGGTGAATATTAATGACTACCCTGTGATGGTGCAACTGTGGGTGGATGACGGCGATCCAGACTCTGGCCCTGAAACGGCAAATGCGCCAATTTTGCCCTATCCTGGCTTGTTGCAAATTGCCCCAAAGGAGCGCAAGCACATAAATCTGCTTAATATTGCGGAGCAGGAACCTGAAAAACAAGAACAGTTATACTGGCTGAATGTATACGAAGTTCCACCCACCCCCGCCAAAAATATTGATGAAACTGAGGGGCAACTGTTGATTGTCGCTTTACGTACTCAAATGAAGGTTTTTGTGCGGCCCAATAAGCTCGCTATTGATGTTTTAGACTTAGCAAAGTGGCAGTCATTTATATTGAAAGACAATATGTTATCAATAGAGAATAAGTCACCTTACTATGTGACCTATCAGAACCTCAGTTTGAGTTTTAAAGGGAGGGATTATGCTATTTTTCAAGGAATGCTAGCTCCTTACTCCGCAGAAACTGTGACTATCACTGAGAGCGAGTTAATCGATCAGCTTGGGCTTATCCTAAAGGCCGAGTACATAGACGATGAGGGGAATGCTCAGCCGCTTGCTTTGACAGTGAATTGAACATAAGGCTCTGTTTACAACAGGGCCTTATGTATATGCATTTATACAGCGTGACTTGAAGCTATGGGCTTCGGCATTATTTTGAGGCTGTTTGGGTATAAGAGATCACTTCTGCCTCGAGTGAAGCAATAGCCTGAGATACGGCTTCAACATAAGCATTCAACTGCTGATGGCTCGCATTTTCCAGCATTTCACAGGCAGACATAAGCTTCTGTGCATCGATAATTCTCGCAGCACCTTTGATCTTATGGGCGAGATCTTTGATGGTACTCAAATCATTATTTTCGAGGGCTACATACAGGGACTGCAAGTCGCTTTGATTGCTTTTAAGGAGTTCTTTAAGCAATTTATCGACTAACTCTGCATTATTTCCTGTGAGTTTTTCTACTGCGTCAGCGGCAAAATGTGTGGCGGTTATGGTGATTTTCTCTGGGGTAAACCGTTTAATCATACTTTCTAGCTCCATTAGGCTGATGGGTTTGAATAAACAGTCATCCATCCCTGCAGTTAAACAGGCATCCTTGGCTTCTTTTTGGGCATTAGCGGTATAGCCGATGACGATAGCATGCGTGTGACGTTTGTGTTCGAGTTGGCGAATTTTCTGACAGAGTTCATAACCGTTCATTTCTGGCATATTACAATCGGTGATCACCACAGGGTACTGTTTACTTTCGAACATGTTTAAGGCAATTAAGCCATTTTCTGCTTCATCAACACTATGGCCTAAATATTTAAGCTGCTGGGCTAATAGCAAGCGATTCGCAGGGTGATCGTCAACAATTAAGATATCGAGGGGATTACTCACATGCGATTCTGGAATGGGTTGTGAAGGGTTATGGATTGCTTCGGCTTCAAGCTGGGTGAGGGTTAATTGCATGCTGATCTGAGTTCCTTGATGCAATTTACTTTCAAGGGTTAAACTCCCACCCATCATTTCGCACAGAGAGCGGCTAATCATGAGCCCAAGCCCTGTACCACCATGGGTTGTGTGGGTCCCTTGTGCTTGGCTGAAAGGGGTAAATAGTTTCTGTTGGTCCTCCCCCGAGATGCCAATTCCTGTATCCGTGACAGTAAATAGAATCGTGTGGGTTGTATTGGTGAAACTTTCTGATTGAATTTTCACTTTTACTCCGCCGCTGTCAGTAAATTTAATGGCGTTGCCAATTAAATTTGACAGTATTTGTTTAATCCTCATAGGGTCAACGAGTACATCATTCGCAATAACAGGATCGAAATCCAACTGTAAAGTGATTCCTTTTTGCCTTGCTAGTCCATCAAACACTCTCACGACAGAGGTTGCAATTGTCTTAAGATTGGTTCTCATGGGCGAAAGTGACAGCTGACCCGCTTCAATACGAGCAATATCTAAAATATCACCAATAAGTTCAAGTAAGTCATTAGCGGAATCATAGGCAACTTTAATTGAATTTAAATCAAACTGTTGTGAATTTGTACGTTTTAGTACCAGTTCTAACATTCCTATGATGGCATTCATTGGCGTACGGATTTCATGACTCATAGTTGCTAAGAAAGTACTCTTTGCTTGGCTTGCACTGTCCGCAGCTTCCTTAGCATATTCTAATTCTTCAATAAGCTTGACTCTATCGCTGACATCTATCCAACCACCAATAATCCCTTCTATATTGCCAGCTTCATCGCCATAGGATTTAAACCAATGATAAATATTATATTTATGTCCATTTATATGAAGTTCTCTATCCTTAAATACGGCAAGACCATCCTCTAAGGCTTGCACATATTCTTTATCTACAATAGGAGCCTCTTTAGAGCGACTGGCTCCTTCCATTGTGGTCTTATATAGCAAATCTTCGCGTGAGGCGTTGAAAGTATTAAGGTAACTCTCGTTACACATAGTCAGTTCACGCCGCTTATTTCTTACATAAATAGGATGAGGTATGGCATCAACAATGGACTGCATAAATTGCAGTTGTTGATTAAGTTCTTTTTTGGCTAATAGCCGCTTGCGATAATGAGTTCGAGTGTAAAGAGCCCAAATAATTGAGACTAAAATCATGATCGTTGAGGCAATCACAATAGTGTAAATAGTGTACTTATAATCCTTCCAGCTTTGGCGTGCAGGCAGGGCATTACGGCGCCAGCGATTTTCTGCCATTTGTAATTCATCAGGAGGAATAACAGTTAATGTTTTATTAAGTATACTCTTAAGTAGTTTATTTGAACTCGCCATTCCGAATGCCACAGACGCTCTTGGCATTTCATCTATGATCTTACTTACTTCTAAAGTATCGCTGAAATAACTATTTACATAGAAGTCGGCTAAAGCCAGTGGTACAATAGTGGTATTTGTTGCACCAGTCGCTATATCATTCAATGCCTCAAGATAATTGTCAGCGATTATAATGTCTGCATTAGGATTTATTTTTCTGAGCATGTTATCATTAAAAGTACCATCGGGAACAACTATAGCGTTAATATCTAGGTCTTGTGCATTTTTCTGTGTTACAAAAACATAAGGTGAATTTGAGAATTCTTTAGTAAAAATAATATTTTTATTAAGATCTTCACTCGGTGAGAATATTGTCATCATAGCTTTATGATTGAGGACGGAACTAATCTGTTCTGAAAACCTATTGTTAACAATATAGTCAAACTTTAGCCCTGAATACATTTGTATTAGTTCCAAAACCTCAATGCCAAACCCTTCAGCGTTATGTGTATCGTCAAGGTATGTTAGCGGTGCCGCATACTTATTAATTGCCACTGTTATTTTAGGGTTTTTTTGTAGCCAAGCCGTCTCATCTGCTGTAAAACTGGGGAGTTCTGAGGTAAAAGGAATGGTGCTTCCACCGCCACTCCAGCGTTTTCTAATCAACTTTCTCTGTTCGAGTGAAATATTACTAATAGATTTATTAATTATATCTATTAAGGCCTTATTTTGTTCTGTTGTAGCAAAGGCGCTGCCATAGGAGTTTAGAGACAAGTGAGTGTCTAATTTAAGTTTTCCAGAGAAGTTGTTGTTTATTAAATAGTTGGCGGAGACTTGGTCGACTATCACAGCATCAACTTGCCGAAATGCAGCTGCAGCAACGGCCGCCTGTCTAGAGGAAAATTTGAGTAATTTTCTATTTGGATAAATATCTGTTATCGCTTCATCTGGTAAGTACTCATAGGCCATAGACATTGACTTGATTTGTTCATTATCACCTAAGTTAGCATTTCTGAATATAGAAGGCTTATCAACAGTATAAGGTGTACTTAGTAGCAGACCGTGCATTTGTTCAAATTTATTTGCTGTAGTAATTAGATCTACTTCTCCATTGAGCGCTGCGGTAATTGTTTTTTCCCGAGATGCATAACGTTTTATATTGACTTCAATGTTGAGCATATTAGCAATAATATGTATATAGTCAGCACTAATTCCTTTATAAAACTCTTGTTCACCATTTACTGTCATGTCAAATGGTGGATAGTCAGGCGACGATATGCCAATATTCAGCAATCTATATTTTTTAAGTGTATCAATCTCTTCTAATGATAGCTGGATAGGCAATGCAGCCTTCTCTTGATAGCCGACCAAATGATAATGGGTAAATTTACTTTCATGTGCTAGTGAATAAATTGAATTTAGACTCAATATAAGAATGAAAATAACATTTCTCATATTAAGTTTTGCCTCTTTGCTATTTCAATTATATCTACCAAATTTTTTGCATTTAGTTTATCAAGTAGTCTAGTTTTATATGTGCTAATGGTTTTGTTACTTAACAGCATACGCTCGGCTATTTCTTTATTAGATAAGCCGACTGCTAGCTGCTGCAATACCACCATTTCTCGAGTTGAAAGCTTTTTTACGAGTTCGGCCTCGTCCTGACTCGATTTAGCAATCATGTTGTTATTGCTTATAATCGGAAAATAGGAGTGGCCTGTGAGAATTGCTCTAAGCGCGCCAGTGACTTCATTCATGTCCTTTTGTTTAGAGACAAAACCTGAAGCTCCGGCTTGAATACAACGGGAAACAAAGTGATCAGATGGTTGTGCCGTCAAGACTAAAATTGGCGGGCTCTTTACGAGTTTTCTTGACCTTTCTATCACTTCTAATCCATCTAATTGGGGGATGCCAATATCGAGAATAACAGCATCGGGTGAGAGTTCTTTAATAAGTTTTAATGCATCAACACCATTATTGGTTTCTGCTATCACTTCAAAGCCACTTTGTTCTAAAATGATTTTTAGTGCTAAAACAACAACTGGATGATCATCTACTATTAATATTTTTCTTTTCATTCATGTAACTCCATAACTATTGAGTACAGATTTTATCCTTTGTAAGTCGCTACAGTGAAATAAAACTATGTGATTAAGATTTTTCCTACATATTTTTCAGCAATTTCTTTTAAATAATAGTCGTAAAATATTTGAAGGCAGATGAATTTAATCATAGGCATTCTCATTGTTTTTAATTCATAAACATCTGTATATATTTGTATCTCGAGTTTTGATCCTCTAGTGATTTAAATTATAGCTGACTATCTATATCTCGGTGTTGCAGCTTTTTTGCGGCAAGGGCGTAACAGGCATTTGTCTATTAGTATTTTAATTTTAAAGGGTATTCAATGGGTAAGGTTAGAGTGATTGTCTTAGAAGACCACCCCTTTCAACGTGCAGTACTTGAGCATAATCTTGCATCTCTTAGCAACGTTGAGGTGTTTGCTTTTGGGGCAGCACAAGATGCGCTTGTTTGGCTCGATGAGCATCATAGTGCGGACATAGTGATATGCGATCTCATGATGGCAGGTATTGATGGTCTATCGTTTTTGCGCAAAGCAAAAGCAAAATACGATATAGCTTCAGTTGCATTATTTAGTTGTATTGATAAGGAACTCAGGCGGTCTGTATCGCAGATGATTAAAATGCTTAATTTTGAATATCTTGGTGATTTAAGTAAGTGCCCATCAGTGGATAATTTGCAGCGTATGTTAGATAGATTTACCAACAGTCGCATTCAAAGGAGTCAAATAGCTTCGGGTTTTATCGCAGCTAGGTGCCCCGAAAATTTTGTATTTGAGGATTTTGAACAGGCATTGAAGCAAAGACAGTTCGTGGGGTTTTATCAGCCTAAGTTTGATGTTGCAGGCTTTAGCTTGAAAGGGGCAGAAATGCTCGCACGCTGGCATCATCCTGATTTTGGATTGTTAAATCCCAGTACTTTTATTGACCGGTTAATTTCACATGGCTTACTTGACGATTTATTCTTACAGTTATTCGAGCAAGGCTGCGCTTTACAACAGCGTTTACAACAACATGAAAGCCTAATTTCTCTCGCCTATAATCTCGATATCTCGCAACTCAATTCGACTAAATTAGTGTATCAGATTGTCGATATGGTAAAGAAATTTAACATTCTTCCTCAATGTATTACCCTCGAAATTACTGAGACGGGTTTGTTGGCTGCGCCAGCAGTGAATATGGAGAATTTAATCCGCTTGCGAATGCTAGGATTTGAATTGGCGATTGATGATTTTGGTGCTGCACATTCTTCATTGGCACGTTTATGCGAATTGCCTTTCTCACAAATTAAATTAGATGGTTGTTTTGTGCGTGAACTTAGTGTGGAGCCTAGGTGCCAAGCCGCAATTTCCAGCGTGATAGCGTTATCACAAGCACTTAATATGGAGTTAGTGATAGAAGGTATTGAAACAAATTCCCAATTAGTATTGTTGCAACAGCTTGGCTGTACGATTGGACAGGGCTTTTGTTTTTCTCGTCCTATTGATGAGCAAACATTTATCCAACGTTTTTTCCCTGCGAGTTTACAGCTTAAAGAATTACAGGAGCTTAACCTTGATTTTTAGTAGACTAACTTGTTTTTGTTAGCCCACTGATCAAGGATTTTCGGTTCACTTTCAGTCCTATTTGTTCATTATTTTCTGGCCATGAATAATATTGTCTTGGACGTTTGAAGCGGGCGATTTTGTTGGCAAGGAATAGTTCGAGCGTATTTGCAATCGACTCTGGGTGGTGGGTTAAACTGCCGCGAATGATGGCGGCAGGGAGATTACCAAATTGTACATCTGGTATGGCGAAAACGATTGCATCGTCTATTTGTGGGTGCTGTTTAAGCGCGGCTTCGATTTCTTCTGGCTGGATGTTTTCGCCGCCGCAGATAAACATATTATCGACGCGACCAAGAATGCGCAGATTACCATTTTCGTCCCATTCACCCTTGTCTTTAGTGTAAAACCAGCCTTCTTGGTCGATGCCAGCTTGTATTCCTTTTGGGGTGAGGTAGCCCATAAACAGGCATTCGCCGCGCACCCAAATCACACCGTCTTCGATTTTAAGTTCACGTTTGGGAAGCAATTTGCCACTGCTGCCATCGCTTAATGCGGGACCTGTGGTGATCTGCGAGCCCATTTCTGTCATGCCGTAACTGGTGTAACTGGTGATATTGCGTTGCTTAAGTTGTTGGAGTAAGTCGATTGAGACTGCACCGCCACCAAGTAATAAGGCTTTGATACTTTTAAGCTTGCTCGTATCGGCGAGTAACTTGCTCAGTTGTGTGGGAACGAGAGATATGTGAGTCAACTGATCTTGGTCAATCTGCTGACCAAGGCTAAGCGCTTGATCTGGCATGACAACACTGGCACCGACTAAGGCACAGCGGTTTAATATCGCAAGACCGCCAATATGGAATAAGGGCAAGGAGAGTAGCCAGGCATCACCTTGTTCGAGTGGGATTAAGCTGCGTGCACCTTCGGCATTGGCAATATGATTCGCTAAGCAATGCACCGCCGCTTTGGGAAAGCCACTAGAGCCTGAAGTTAAAATCACATTAGCTGGACGAGTAAAGTCGACAGGCAGAGCCAAGTCACTGCTAACGCGATTGAAATTTATGCGCAAGTGATGACAATTCTGTCGTTCACAAACCTCAGCACTCCAAACATAGCGGATCTGATGTTGATCAATTAAGTCTTGGATCTGCGCGAGGGGAAAACGTGGCGAGATAGGAAAAAAGATTACTCCTATATCGATGCAGGCCCAATAGAGACAAATGATCTCGAGATTATTGCTAGCAATACAGGCGAGCGGCTCACCGTTTGAGATCCCCGCAGCGCTTAGCTGCTGAGCCAGTGCGATAACGCGCTGGCTAAGCTCTGAGTAACTAATGTCTTCCCCCGCCAACTTGATGGCTGTCTGCTGTGGAAACGCAAGCGCAGCTTGGTGCACGGGTGACAGCGCAAGCGGTTTTGATAGGCAGGCATTAGACAAACTCGTTTCCCTCACTTGTAGCTGTATCATCATTTTGTTGCATTGAATCAATGGAGTGCAGTGCAATTGGCTCAAGTTGCGCGAGTGTGAGGCAGTATTTTTTACCCGATGACACGACTAAATCTTGGCTAAAGGCGCTGAGGGTATCGAGCCCAGGGATTTCATCCGGAGTGAGAATCGCGGCTAAATGGACCAGATCATTAATGCCTAAACTGTTCTCTAGACTCGAACTGATAATGCAACGTACGCCATAGCTTTGCGCCGTATCGATTAAATTAGCTAGCTTTTCGATACTGCCGAGCAGCATAGGCTTGATGACAAGCGCAGTCAGGCCATTTTGCATTACAAACTGGTATTCTGGATCGTTGAGCGATTCATCGAGGGCATAGGGTATACCAATTGCTTGATAAAATTCATGATTATCGTGAGGATTCAGGCAAGGTTCCTCAATGTACTCTATGGTATCTAGGGGTAAGCAAGCGGCAAATTCGATTGCTTGCTCAAGTGTAAACCCTCGGTTCGCGTCCAAACGCAATTTGAGATCGGGGCGGGTACGTAAAATGCCATAAATCAGGCTTAGTTCATCTTCGATTGAAGTTTGCGCGACTTTGACTTTAACCGAACGAACATTCCTGCTAAGGGCGGCAATTTTGCTATCGAGCAAGTCTTTGCTGGCATCCGTTGGATGATAAATCAAAGGGACTGTGGCCGTTTGTGGACGGATGGCATCGAGTTTGCCCATTAACTTGGCATGTAACAGACTTAAACCAAAGGCCAAAGAAGGGTAAGGACTTTGCTCGGCGCATTCCAGTAATGTATCAATATGCTGACCGCAGAGTTGGGGTAATAATCCAGTCAAAGCCGTTTGCACTTGAGTGAGTGTTTCACGGCTGAACCCCATCAAGGCTTGTTCATCGACATCTATGCCAGAGAGTGGGGCAATTTCAACTTCGACTTGTCTATGCTCGCCACCAACATTAGCGCTGGCACTTACACTGGCTTGTAGTACTAATCCCGCTCTGTGATCGATACGTTGCTTACCGACGGGCAATAATACGTCGAGCGGTAGTCGATATTGATACAGGTTAAGCGAAGTTAATATCATATATTTCCTACATTTTAATTCTGTTATTACCCTAGCAACTTCACTATTTTTGAGGTTAATGCCTCGGGAGCGGCTTGGTGTATGTTGTGGCCGGCGCCGTGAATACTATGGACGAGGATGGGCGCGTGTAATTGCCACTCTTGGGCGAGGGCGTGGAACTTAGCATCTTGGTTGCCCGCAAAGAAATGGCACTCACAGGTAAGCTGCAAAGGTACATCCCACATCGATGCTTGGTGTGCGAGTGAGGTGGCTATGAATACCTCTTTAAGCCGCTGTTTAGGATGCAGATCTAATGCTGCAGAACGATGCTCTATTAAGGTTTTTCGTTTGGTAGCCGTCATATCGGCAAATACGGGCTGCTGATACCACAAGCTTAAAAAGTCTTTGCTATTCAGATGCAGTAAACGCTCGGTCCACTGGGTATCATTTTTGGTTCTGGCAAGTTTTTCTTGCGGGTCTGTAAGTCCAGGATGGCAGGATTCGAGGTTTAGGCTCAGTAGTCTTTCTGGATAGGCTTTGGCAAGGTGCAGAGCAATACGGCCACCGAGAGAATAACCGTAGAGATGGAATTGACCAATATGAAGGCCATTCAGGTGTGCCAACACATCTTCAACACATTGGTTAAATCCATCTAATTCGGTTGGCTTCAACTCCCTTTGGTTATCTCCATGGCCCGGCAGATCTAAGCAAATACAGTGAAAGTGCTGGCTTAGTGCAGGCATTAACGGCAACCAGTCGGCCTTAGTGCCTAAAAATCCATGCAGTAGCACTAAGGTCGGTAGTGAAGAATTGCCGTAACGGGCCATGGTTGGCATTAGCTTTGTCTCACCCACAAGTTGAGCTCGGCGATTTGGTCGCTGGCTTGTGTTTGACTTATATTGACTTCAATGATCGAAGCCCCCTGAAAATCCAGCGCTTCATTATAGCTATCTTGAAAATCGGCTAAATTATCCACTTGATTATAGGGCAAATTAAACATGGCTGCGGCGTAGCCAAATTCTAAGCCGTGGCTGAGTCGATAATAATCGCTACGGACTTGTTCATTGGGAACGGGCAATAAGTTGAAGATATTACCGCCATCATTATTGAGGATCACGATCACCAGCGGGCTGGTTAAGCCTTTAGCGATGGCCAGTGAGTTAAGATCGTGCAGTTGTGATAAATCACCGATGATTAAACTCGTGGGTTTGCCTTCATGGGCCGCAATACCGCAGGCGGTGGCGAGTAGTCCGTCAATACCCGATGCGCCACGATTAGTATAAGTGGTTGCCGTACAACAACTGACAGGGGCATACATGTCGTACAAGCGTACAGGCAGGCTGTTGCCGATAAAAAGCTGCTGTTCTAGCGGACGTGTATTGGCTATGGCACGCACAACTTGTGCTTCACCAAATTCCCCTTGGTCGATATTGCGCACAAATAAGTTATACAATTCATCGTTATAGGTGATTAGGGTATTCGCCCAGTTTGCCGAGGATGAGCGATACCAATTTAAGGCCGCAAACTGCTGTGCATTCGCGTGCCAAATGTGTTTAGCATTGTGGCTAGGGTCAAGCCTGTCTTGTTCTGGTAAAACCTGCCAGTAGCTGTGCCAATTTTGCTCGGCGAGATAACCTATCAAGCGCTTTGATAATAAACGGCCGCCGAATACGAGTACACGATCCGCTTCCTGCAATAGATTGCGCGCCCTTGGATGTTGCAACAGTTGATCAATATTACCTATCGCCGCGGGATGCTGACGCAGTTGCGACTGGGCATCGGTAAGTAATGGCCAGCCGATTTTTTGCGATAGGGCAATGAGCTGTTGTGGATCTTGTTCAGGCGTGAGAGTACCGACAACGATCACCCCTTTACCGTGGACGAACCGCATAATGGCATCGTCACTTGGGCTGCTCACCTGTTTGCTCTTACCGTATTGGGTATACGGGCGTGCGAGCTGCAGCCAAGTTTGCAATGGTTTGAGGTAAGGTGATTCGGCATCGAGAATCGCGCCACCGAGTTCACTCGGATACAAGGGCTCACGGTACATGCAGTTGATGTGCACTGGGCGAGTTTGATTCGCCACTGCTTCATCCACTGTGGTAAGCAACGCCTGCGGTGCGATATGTGTATCCGGTGTTGGCAAATTCACTTGAGTGGCATAATTCGCAAAAATTCCCGGTTGGACTATGGCTTGATTGGCACCGCAGCCGAGTAATTCTGGCGGACGATCGCCACTTAAGACGATTAAAGGTACATGGGTCAGCCACGCCTCCACAATGGCAGGGTACAAGTTGGCGACTGCTGTGCCTGAGGTCGTAATGATGGCGACTGGTGCGCGGCTGGCTTTTGCTAGACCTAAGGCCATAAAGCCAAGCCCACGTTCGTCGAAATGTAAGTGACGCTGGAGTTTAGTTTGCTGGGCGGCGGCGAGGGTTAGCGGTGTTGAGCGCGAGCCCGGCGCCATACACACATGTTGCACCCCAAGACGTGCTAACTCCTCAAGAATAAGGGCGCCCCAAATAAGATTAAGAGTGGCTGTATTTTCGGTCCGCATAGCTGAATCTATTAGGATAAAGATGGGCTTAGTGTAACGTGTTTATGCTCCAAGATGTATGCTTGGTTTAACAATTCTCGAGTGGATCGTATGGGGGCTGAGGTGGAGCCTAAGCTAAGGCAGAGGATGCCTGTCACCTCGTGTATCGGTGGTTTGTTGTTTGGGTATGTTGAGCTATTTGCTTGGCTAGATAATACGATCGACGATTTTTTTAATCTCTCCGCTTAACCATTTTAAGTCCTCATTGATTGCATTAGGCTGATTTTTTTGCACTAAGAAAATCGTTGGGGTTTCTGTATCTGCATATAAACGTTCTGCTTCATACTGCGATAGTTGACACGTATGCAGTTCAGGAATATCGCTCACCATTTCGTAAACTATCCGATAAGGCAATAGGGAGACTGCATTACTTTCGCCTAGATATTCAAACAAACTTGAAATACTGGTAATGGTAATTTCAGTATTGAGTTTAATGCCATTCGTTATGCAAAACTCTTGGTATGGACTCAATTTGGTGCTGGGATTACCAAGATCCGTATTGACATAGGGGTATTCCGCAATCGTTTCTAGGGTGATTTCCCGTTTAAAAATAGGATGATGCCTGCTAGCAATCAGGTAGAGTTTGTCCATACGTTGCAATTCAGTCGTTAGCAGTTTATCGCCGAAGGCGGCAACATCGGCAGCACTTTTATTGCAACAAATACCTAGGGTTGTATCACCATTAATAATGTCTTGAGTCGTATGCATAGACCAAGGGTTTATATTAATGTGCATGGGTTTTTGCTCTTCTTTAATAGCCTGCATCAAGGCTTTAGGAAAGGTGTAGGCAATTAATCCTGGTGCTGCAATTTCGACATGTGTCTTAACTTGGCGAGTGTTTGCTATTCTGGCTTTTTGAAACTTATCAGTACACTCAATTGCTTCTTTTGCAATTGGATATAAATGAGTAGCAAACTCATTTGGGAATAAGCCATATTTACGACGAATAAATAACTCATCACCAAAAATTTCCCGTAGATTTTTAAGGCTACGGCTGATTTTAGGGGCTGGAATGTCTAGCGCTTTCGATACATAGGTTGCTGACTTGTTCTCATATAATGAAACAAGTATTTTTAAACTCAGAATATCGAGGCCATCCATGTTACTAATGTGCATTTTTTATATTCCTTAATATTGAGCAAATACTTAAATCAATGCCTAATTATGGTGCTAATTAATAATTTTAATGTGAAACTAATCCCAAGTTTTGGATCTAGATTTTATCTATGTGTATCAAAGGTTTTTTGATTTATTTTTAATATTTAAAATGGTTTTTCATAAAATTTAAAATTTCAAAAACTGATATTTACATATTTAAAATGCAAATACTGAATTATCAAGTATCAATATTTGTATTTAAGATTTACATAATTTTGCAATGTGACGCGCAATGTAAATCATTGTTTATATTTAAGTTGTTATTTGCAAGTGTGACATGTGTCAAGAAAAAATAAGTGTTTTCAAATAATACTAAAGTTGCTTTAAAGGAGATAACAAAAAATAAATTAGTTTTTGGAGGCGTGTATGAATACTTCAGTCATTCTCAGCTATGCGTTTATGTACTTCGTACTATTCGTAGCAGTACCATTCGTGTTTGTGATGTTTGTCATGACTTGCATTAAGTTTTTTAAAGCAGGTCCTGATGAAGCCGCACATCATGAGATGAAACTTAAACCAGTATTGTTTGATAAACAAAGTTTCAATTTTTTTAAATCATTAAAAACAGTTGTTGAAGGTAAATACGATGTTTGTTGTAACGTGCCATTGGACACTGTATTTGAGATGGACAAACATGATACGGAATTAAATCATGAATGCCGACTTGATTATGTATTGATCGACCATGATTCATCTGAAGTGAAAATGGTTATCAGTGATTTTGGCAAAGAAACTAACTCACCACTGAAAAAACTGTTTAGCAAGTTCAATATCAGTTTCATTGAAATGAACCAGCATAAACAGTGGGATACTCAGAGTCTTAAGCAAGCCTTGGCTGTGTGATCTTGACCGTCGGGTTCGGAATTATCCGAACTCGACCCCTTCTTTACCTTCCTACGGATAAATGTGAGGACTTCCTATGTCCAAAAGACAATGGCTGTGGTCGTTACGCTTAGGTGCTGCTGCGTTGCTTTTAAGCTTTTCTGCAATGAGTGCTGAGCCAGCCAATCAAATTAACAGTGATGCTTGTATGAAGTGTCACAAGCGTAATGGTCAAATGTTAGGGCATCATGGTCAAGATGCGATGAAAATGAGCTGTTCTTCCTGTCATGGAGAAAAGGGCGACCACCCTAAAAAACCGAATGATATGGTGGTCTTTGGTATGGAAGAATCGTCGGATCTGACGGTTCAGCTGAGAGTGTGTCAGAAGTGTCATACCAAGAAAAAACTCAGTGGAGCAGATTGGACGCATAACGTACATGCTCAAAAAGTGCCTTGTGCCGCCTGCCATAAATTACATAGCCCAACGGATCCAATGGCGGATATGACGCCGAAGATTCGCAGTGAGCTATGTAGCAGTTGCCACACTGGCAAGCAGGAGTAAGGTTATGGAAAATTCAAAAAGAAGATTTCTAAAAGGCACCTGTGCCTTATTTGCTGGCGCTACAGGTGCATCATTACTCGCCACAGTGAATGCATCGGATAGTGTTAAAGCAGAACCTGATGTCAAATATGCACTTATTCATGATGAAACTAAGTGTATAGGTTGCCAAGCGTGTGAGGTGGCTTGTCGTGAAGTGAATAATGTACCCGAAGGTGTGTCTAGGCTTCAAATTAAGCAAGCGGGTCCCTTTGGTGAATACCCTAATCAGTTTTATCACTTTAGTCGCAAGTCTTGTCAGCATTGTGAAGACGCACCCTGTGTAAATGTATGTCCAACTGGAGCTGCATTTATTGATAAAGAAACGGGTATCGTTTCTGTCGATGCATGGAAATGCGTAGGTTGCCAATACTGTATTGCAGCTTGTCCTTATCAAGTCCGTTTTATTAATCCTGTCACCCATGCGGCGGATAAGTGTGATTTCTGCCGAGAAACTAACCTAGCTCAAGGTAAACAACCTGCCTGTGTTGCTGCTTGCCCAACAAAGGCACTCGTGTTCGGTAATTTAAAAGATCCGACTTCTGAGGTTGTTCAAGTTCTGCGGTCTAATCCAACCCAGCGCACTAAGGTTGATCTTGGAACGAGACCTAAATTGTTCCGTATCGTTGCAAAATCAGGGGAGGTGATACTATGAGTGCCCTACATTTTGATACCTTAGTGTGGCATTGGCCGATTGCAATTTACCTGTTTTTAGCGGGTGTATCTGCGGGAGCCATGTTCTTCGCCGTACTGTTGAAACATTTTGTTTTGAAGCAAAACGCCTATCAGTCTGGTTTTGTGCGAGCCGCTTGTATTGTCGCGCCTGTAGCTGTGATGGCCGGGTTAGGGATATTGGTCGCAGACTTAACTAAACCTCTCGATTTTTGGAAGATTTTGGTGTTCTACAACCCTAAATCTGTCATGTCGATGGGCGTGCTTATTCTGCTGATTTACCAAGTATTTATGTTTATGTGGATTGGTTTGACCTTCCGTAAACCTGTTGATGCTTGGTGTGAAACACGCTTTCCTATTGTGCTTAAGTTGACCGCATTATTGGCTCGATTTGAAGCGACAATTACAGGATTGCTCGTGATTCTATCCTTGGCATTGGGCGCGTATACAGGCTTCCTACTCTCGGCCTTGCCAGGCTATCCCATGCTTAAAAACCCTGTGTTACCTCTGCTGTTTTTGGCATCTGGTTTGTCTTCCGGTGCGGCATCATCTTTACTCGGTGGCGTGTTGATGAATGGCAAGCCTAATGACAAAGAGGTGCACTTTATCCACAAGGTTGAAATCCCACTGATTTTAGTCGAAATCGTGCTGATTTTTACCTTCTTTATGGGCTTAGTGCTAACAGGTGGACAGAGTAAAATAGCCGCCTTTAATGCCTTAGGGTATGGCTTCTGGGGATGGATTTTCTGGCTTGGTATTATTGGACTCGGTTTGTCTGGACCATTGGCGATGAATCTGTTTATGACGGCGACATCTAAACGGAAATGGGCCTATGTGGCGGGGACGGCTTGCTTGAGCTTGATCGGGGTATTACTGCTACGTAACTTCATACTCTATACAGGACAAATGACGATCGCTTAAGGCGTACCGTTAATTAATGACGAAAAAATCATAATAATCAATGGAATCGACGGATCGCGGAAACAATGTCAAAGGAAAACATTGTAGATGAGGCCCTTGCGGCGCTGGCTGAGCTCTCAAGGGTTAAGTCTAGCCGCGGTTGGTTGTGTAACAGGGAGGTCGCTGGGCAAGGATGCCATATTTTACACTTCAATATTTTGCCCTGCCTCCAAACGGGCCTCGCCACCTTATTCCTAAGGGTGGCGTTTCTTGTTTTAGGGAGGCACGATTTACTCGCCGAGGTTATTAATCCATTCACTCATTACCACATGGGTTTTGATCTTGATGATGTCAGTGTGAGTGTCGATATACTCACGGATCTCATGCAGGCGGCGCATCGAGGGCGCATGCACGTACACGAGTAAATCCATATCACCAGAAATACCACGGCAGGTAATCACTTCGGGGATCGCTTGGAATACGTGTACCACGTCGGCGCAACGTGGACATTGATGCTGGATTTCGAAATAAGCCGATACTCCTTCTTTTTGCGACTCACTCAAGAGCACTTGATAGCCACGGATCACTCCAGTTTGTTCGAGCTTTTTTATGCGCTCGGCAACCGCACTACGGGATAGATTGACCTGTTCGGCGATATTCGACACGCTCTGGCGCGCATCCTGACGCAAACTATGAATGATGGCCGTATCGAATTTATCCAAGGGTGACTCCTGTGAAAATGGCTATATTGAATCTGTGTGTTATTTTTCCATTGGTTTGAATAACCACAGAATTTGCTGAGTATTTTTGCTTAAAATTTTACCAAAATTTAAGCTGGCCGTCATTTTGATGGAAATAACGTTATTTGCCGCGATTTTGCCGGTATTGGACGTGGAGAACACTGAAATTAACGGCAGATTGTAGGGCGAAATCTCATTATACTGACAGCTCAAAAACCACAGAATATTAACAGATGAATTCAAATAGCGGAACTATAGGTCGTTGGCAAGGTGCGGGTTTAATGGCGACCACTTTGCTCGGTACAGGGGTATTTATTTTGCCTCAGATGACTATTGAAAAAGCGCATTCTGGCGCCTTAGTCGCATGGAGCTTGTTGACCTTGGCCATTATTCCTGTGGCACTGGTCTTTGGTCGTTTAGCGAGTGTATTTCCCCATGCCGCAGGCCCCGCTTACTTTGTCGAAAAAGCCTTTGGTCGCACTGCTGGTCGAACAATTGGACTGATCTTTTTACTGGTTGTGCCCATGGGGGCTCCGGCCGCGATTTTGATGACCTTTCAGTTTGTGAATGCCTTAATCCCGATATCGGGTTGGTCCAAGGTTGGTGTTGAAATACTCGTGATTTTTGGCTTGTTTCTGATTAATTTAAGAGGCATCCAAGTGTCGGCTAAGCTGCAATTTGGCCTGACACTTTGCATCGTCGCCGTTGTTGTGGTCTTGTTTGGTGCGAGTAGTTTTCAGCAAGGTCATCTCACGACACTTGCTAGCCATGGTATGCCTGAAATGCCGACCGTGATGATTGCCGCTGGCATCGCTTTTTGGAGTTTCTTGGGTATAGAAGCTATGACCCATCTTGCCGATGATTTTCGTCGTCCGCAGCAGGATATGATCCCCGCTATGATGATGGGCACAGTGCTGGTGGGCGTGATTTATGTGGCTTGTACACTTTTACTGCTATTAGTGCCAACAGATAAAAGTGTCGCCATGATCGGCGTGTTTGACCAACTACTCGGTGGTTACGGCGCACAAGTGATTGGTGTGTTAGGTATCGCAAGTGGATTGGCAACCGTTAACGTGTATGCGGCCAGTGCGGCACGTCTGGTCTGGAGTTTTAGTTGTGAAGGCATTTTACCGCGCTTCTTTGCCGTTAAGAATGCCCATGGAGTGCCCATTCGCGCACTGGCTGCGCTGTTATCTGTGATGGCAAGCGTGATTGTACTGACTTACCTTACCGGGCAAGAGCTAGAGCACCTTATCGCATGGAGCAACGGCGTATTTGTGGTGATCTATTTGATGGCTATGCTCGCTGCCGCTAAGTTATTACCACAGCACAATTGGCCGCTGGTGGCGCTGGGTTGTGCGTTTTGCTTAGTATTAGGTTTTGCCCTAGGTGCAAGTATGTCCTATGTGCTTGTGTTGATCTTAGTGGTCGCACCATTTTTGTGGTGGCAAAAGACCCATATTAGTCGCAAACAAAGTTTGGCGTTACCTGAGTAATATTCGACCCCTCTGGGGCTAAATCAACATGATGGATTAATTAAGAAAGCCCCGAACTCTTTATTGTCATAAGAGTTTGGGGCTTTTTTGTGTGGCTTAGTGGATTTCGAAACTGGATATGATTGAGTGCGATTAAATTGCATGAAACAAAGAGGTAAACCTTAAGTCTGATGGCCGCCAAGCTTTGTTGCCGAAGGACTGCACATTACTGATATTTAATGTATCTCGGTGAGCGAGGCGATAACTTGTGTTCTATATTTTGATCATTCATACGGAAGGAGAATAAATATGGATTCAGCTGCGTTGCTCAATCGTGTCGATGAGTTACCTAGGTTACCTAAGGCGATCAGTGAATTGTTAGATGCGGTCAATGATGACAATGCGACAGTAAAAAGCATTGCCACTAAAGTTTCACACGATCCCTTAATTAGCGCTAGGGTGTTACGCCTTGCTAACTGTGCCCACTATGGACGTAGTCGAGAGGTTGGCACTATCGATGAAGCTGTTGTGCGTCTTGGGATGCAAACCCTACGAACCTTAGTGCTCGCATCGGCGGTGATTGGTGCAGTCCCTAAGTGTGAAGGAATAGATTTAGCCCAGTTTTGGGGGCAAACCTTTGAGATTGCGCTTTATAGTCAAGAAATGGCAAAGCGTTGTGGTGCAGTCCCAGAAGAGGCTTTTACTTGCGGTATCTTACATCGTATTGGCGATCTATTGATTGCGGCAGTATCGCCTGAAGATGCGGCGAAAATTGCCGAAGCTGTGGCGCAGGGCAAAGATAAGCATCAGTTTGAGCGCGAGTTACTCGGATATGATTCCCCGGATATTGGCGCATTACTAGCGAAAAATTGGAAGTTTACACCAGCGTTAGTGCAAGGCATTTTGTATCAAGACCACCCTAAGGATTCAAACCCATTTTCAAAACTTGCTGCGTTATTATGCTTATCTTATAAAGTTCTAGATGAGTGGGATATGATTGAGGATGAGGAGAAAACCAGTTGGTTATCTCAATTAGCGACTAAGAAAGGATTGAAGATGGAGATGGGCGGGCTAAGGACTAAGTTGACTGAATTACACGGTTCGGGATATGAAATCGGTAAAGCGTTAGCTTAGGAGCTTGTTTAGTTTAGTTTTTTGGTGAGTAGTGCGGCAGTAAAAATATTTTTAGCCAAAGAGCGATATCAATTTAGTCTTAAGAAGACCATCGCGTGAATGGGAAACGGGTGTTTCGCATTCACGCTTTTTTATGGGCTTTTGTTGATTTGCACTTTGACTGAATAGCGGATGTGGCTAGCCAGTTTGTTGGGTTGCAGCTATGGCAAGATTACGCATTTGGATCAACTCGCTGTGTTTGAGGTGCAACAAATCGGCGGTACGTCGAATGATCTGGTCTTCATATTGGGATAGCTGGCCATCGGCGTAGGCCAGTTGCCACATTGCGAGCAACAATTGCTGCTTTTGCGCTAGGCTAAATTCAGCGTTAATGGCTGAGGTGAATTCAAAGAGTGAGGTCGCGCTGCCTTGTACGCTTTTAGCCTCATCAATCAGCATCTTAGCGTCTACTTCTGACATTGATAAGGTATCGGTTAGCAGCTTAGGTAATAAGGCTTCTTCCTCTGCCGTTAAGGTCTCATCGGCAAATACGACTTCAAGTAACATACTCGCTGCGGCCAGTTTAAGTTGATGTGCCTTGTCTTCAGTGGAGACTGCTTGAGTATGAGCTTCAAAAAATCGTCTTAATTTCGCAATCATATTTGGCGGTTCTCATGCTGGAGGGAATATAAAGTAGAGTCGATTGGGAAGTGAAAGTTCACCCTAAACCTTGTATTGCTTAGGGTGAGGTAAGACTGAATTACAGTAGCGAGTTCAGACCTTTCACCAGTAAGTCTGAGGTGCCTTCAGTGCCATTGGTATCTAAGTAAGACTTAGCTATGTTGATCATTGGCATTGCTAGATCTTTAGAAATGCCCAATTTTTCAAAGGCGTCTAAAACCATAGCACTGCCTTGCAGTGATGAACCTAAATCACCCGCTTTGGATAATAAGCCAGAAACACCCGATTTTGAGTCCAATTTAGGCGCGGCGGCGAGCAAACTATCGGCATTAGGAATGCTGGCAGCCAGTTTTGAGTAGTCGGTTGTTCCTAGGCTTGATTGTGCTAAGCCTAATAAACTGCCTAAGCCACCTTCGGCTTGAGTTTGGTTTAAACCCAATTGTGACATGACGCTGCCAACTAAATCATTCGACTGAGTTGCCGCTGCTGTAGTGGTCGCTTTTTCAGTTTTGGCTTGAGTTCCTGCCAAGTTATCTAACCAGCCTGCACTGGCGGGCGCCGCTAAAATACAAGTGCTGAGGAGGATAGAGAAGGTCAGAGTGTGTTTCATATGGAAGCGTCCTTTGATGGTTTGCGCACGAGTTCGCTGGACAGTTTAGCGGGTTTGTCACTTTTGTTGCAGTAGTTTTCTGTGATTTACGGTTCACACTGGTGATTTCTACTGTGCATTGCCAAGGGATTTTCGGTATCCTTAGCGGCAATTCTAAGTGTTAATTCATTTCAATTATTTGGAAAGTCGCATGTCACTATCCGCAATTTTGTCAGAAGCCTATAACTTCTTCCGTAATCATCTGGCGCAACTCGCTATGCTGACGATCCCATTACTCTTGATCCAAGTGGGGATCCAGTTATGGCTTGGTATAGAGATGAGTAAAGTTGATCTAGAAAACCCACAGTTTGGCGCGCCACATATGATCGCCATGATGCTGTTACTACTTACTTTTTCGGTATTAATTGCCGCTTTGACTCTGTTTTTAGAACTGCGCTCACAAGGGCATAGTCCTTCAGCGGGAGTGGTGTTGAAGGCGAGTTTACCTTTTGTTCCACCATTATTATTGGCTGGGGTGTTTTCTGGTCTAGCGATTTTAGCACCAGTGATGCTGTTTGCCGCCTTCGGACCTATGTGGTTGGTTGGATTGGTAATTAGCTTCTATCTCTTTGCGCGTTTAGCCTATGTGAACTTTATGGTTGTGGTTGAGCGCTTAACACCGCTAGAAGCGATTAAGGGTAGTTTTAGTTTTAGTGGTCCTATCGTACTGAAAACCATTGCATTATTGATGTTATATTTACCACTCTCTGTCATAGGTAGCCAGCTTTCTGGGTTAGCGTCCATGGGCGGATTACCTGTGCAAATGTTAGCGGATACTTTTATGTCTTTTATTGGATTATTCGTTAACGTCGCTTTGTTCCGCTTATATATGGTGTCGAAAAAACCAAGCGTCGAATAGTGCAATATCAATTCAGCCTGCAGGGAATCACTCATGGGGACGAAAACAGTCATTAAGGATAGTGAGTTTATCCACGATTTTTCGGTCTCCTTGAGTGATGATTACCTCAAGGCGAAAAGCTATGTGCAGGATGTGCCGACACAGTCGCTACTGCACATTCGCAGTTTTACCCATAAACTTACAGAGTTACTGGGGCAAGATAAGCAAATCGCGTTTTCCAGTCCGAATTTATACGATAGGATCGAACAGCTAAATCAGCGGCGCGTGATTGATGTGAAGACCACTCGTGCCCTGCATCGATTGCGTGCCGACGGTAACCGCGGTGCTCATCCTGAGAAATACCATCTCACCCAAGAACAATTACTCGCGCTAGCGCAAAAATCCATTAAAGATGTCCTGACTTTAGTCGAGCACTTGTATCCTAAGGTTAAAGGTCGAGTTGCCCCTGACTACTGTTATGAAGCGACTGACGCTATGACGGTGAGGGACTTGTGCTACCGCGCTGTGATGGAAGATGACCCGCAAGCGCAGTATTTGGTGGGGATATCGTTTAAGACCAAGGCTTTGATACTGAAAGAGCAAGAACTTGCGGCAGAAGCCGAAGCTATATCAAGCCAAGATTTATCCACAGTTTCACCTCTAAATACCATTTCTCACATTAGCGCAGCTGACAGTTTTGCCCGAGCGGCCTATTGGTTTTCCCTTGCGGCACCTAAGCACATGGAAGCCTTACATGAGCATGGCGTAGCACTGATCCACGGTTATCAAGGCGCGCCAGAAGTGGCTAAAGGTGAACAGATCATTGCCACTGCAGCAGCAGCAGGTGTGGTCAATGCGATGGCGTTATTGGGATATTTTTATCTTGTAGGCAGTGAGTCGTTTCAACCCGACAGCAAGTTAGCACAGCAATATTTACAAGGTGCGGCAGATGGCGAGCAAACCGAAGCGATGGCGAATCTAGGTGTATTGCATTACCAGCAAAAGAACTTAACTCAAGCCTATCATTTTATAAGCAAAGCCGCGCAAGCAGGTTATCCCCATGCCCAGTATCATTTAGGATTAATGCTTGCCAATGGAGATGGTTGTACTCGAGATATGATTGCCAGTGAGCATTGGATGGCCGAAGCTGCCGAGCAAGGACAACTCGATGCTATGCTCACGCGGGCGCAGCATATGCTCAATGATGACAATGCCTTTGGCAGTGATTTGACTCAAGCTGAGGATTATTTGCGCCAAGTGATCAAATATAGCCACAGTGTGCCTGCGATGATTGAGCTGAGTATGGCACTGGCCGACGGTATCTTAGGGCGAATTGATGTCGTTGGATCTGCGGCTTTACTTAAGCTGGCACGGCAAAATGCCAATAAAAAAGAGGCGGATATTATCGAGCCTCTGTGGCGTTCACTGGTATTACAGATTGAAAATGTGCTTGAGGTAACCCAAGATCCCGCCGAAATTCATAGCCTTAAACGCGCCCAGACCTTACTCGCTTGAGCGCAGTTTTGCTTCGATTGAACTAGTGTTCATCCTCTTTATGCTCAAAAGTGCGCCCTTGATGGCGTGTCGCATTAGATTCCCTAACAATAGTGTCAGATCCATAAACCTGACTCTGCGGCTCCTCTGTCGCGTGGGCATGCTGCATTGCGTTTGCCTGAGCCTGATTAAACTTAGCCAACTGACGTGCCATATATAAACGGCTAAATAGGACTAAACAACCGAGCGCAATGGCGCCAAATAAGAGCACGAAGGGCAATAAAAATAGTGATAAACAAATTAGGCTAATGCTAATTGCCATCGCTAACCAAGCCCGTGGGCCAGAAATTCGGGTCTGCAGTGGGCTCTGTTGGAACTGTTGAAAAATCATAAGAACTCCTCGATAGGCAGTGGACATTTAGTGTGCAATAGCGAGTGCGTATAGGTCACGTTAATCTTGATTAATTTACTTTATTTTACTCGGGAGGCCATTTTGGTGTTGCGCATTACTTTGATATGTGATCGCATGTCTATCTATATGTTGTTGCTTGAATGATGGTTGGTTAATTATATGTGTTTGCTAAAATCTTTTTGATGTAAATCTGAGCAATTTCTTTGCTAACTGTACAGAATATGAGAAAATTCAGCTCAAATTTAACTGCAGTTTTAACTCAGTTAGCCGCCTTATTATATTGGTTGTAAATGTTCGTTCGACCCGCTCAAACACCCTCTTGTTTCACTGCTTTGTTAATTAATTAGACGCCAACATGAACTCATATTCGCTCAAGCAAAAAATTCTGTTCTCTGTCGTGGCAGCCCTTTCACTCGTGATTGGTTTGTTGTCATGGCAAAGTTATTCCAGCCAAAAATCCCAGCTGTTACAAAACAGCCTAGAACAAGTGCAGCGCTTAGGTGAACAGCAGGCTGAGCGGATCCAAGAATGGTTGGCTGGCCGCCAAGATATTATGGGAGCCCTGGCGAACAAAGTTGAAGGTGATAGCCTCAATACACTTCAACAAGCACAGGCATCGGGCCGTTTCCAGCTGACCTATTTTGGCTCTCAAGCAGGGCAAATGTTGGATTCTGATCCGAGTATTGATCGTACGGGCTATGATCCTCGCAGCCGCCCTTGGTATCAACAAGCCATCAGTGAGCGCGGTCTTATTTTGACAAAACCTTACGTGGATGTTGCCTATAACATTCTGGTTGTGACTATGGCACAGCCTACCGCACAAGGTGTTGTGGGTGGTGACTTATCTATCGCAAGCCTAGTTGACGGTGTTAATCGGATGAAGTTACCGGCAAACGGTTATGCCATCATGATGCACAAAGACGGCACAGTGATCGCTTATAAAGATCAAGCTAAGACGATGAAACCTATAGGTGAAATCGACAACGAGCTTAATCGCAACTTACCAGAACAGAGCCGTGCAGCGGGTACTCTGTTACCTATGTATTTTGAAAATGAAGGACGCGACAAGTTAGTTTGGAGCGTTGATATTCCTAATACAGATTGGGAATTAGTGTTAGTGCTTGATAAGGAAACGCTAGAAGCGCCACTCTCGAGCCTGTTACTCACCCAACTGGGGCTATCGGCACTTGTATTGCTCTTGAGTGTGTTAGCTATTTCTTGGTTAGTTGGCATGTTACTGGGCCCATTGAGCCGAGTATCGCAGGCACTGGCGCGTATCGCCGATGGTAACGGTGATTTAACTCAGCGTATTTCTGTCGACACTCAAGATGAAGTGGGCGTGCTTGCCGACAGCTTTAACCGCTTTGTGGGCAGTCAACATCAGCTGATCAGCCATATTCGCCAATTAGCGAATGAGTTAGATGCCGATGCTGAACGTAGTCTTGCCACCACGCAAACTTCAGTTGCCGAGTTACAACGTCAGCAGCAAGAAGTCGCTATGGTCGCGACTGCGGTAACTGAAATGGCGAGTGCGACTAATGAGATCGCAGCCAATGCTGAGAACACGGCAACGGCAGCTCAACAGTCTGCAGCGAGCAGTTTACAGGGCAAAGAGTTAGTGAATAAAACTCGTAACTCGATTAATTCACTCGCCGATGAAGTGACTCAAGCAACGGATGTTATTGGCGATTTAAGTCGTCACGCTAAGTCTATCTCGAGTATTCTGGCGACAATTCAAGGGATTGCAGAGCAAACTAACCTGTTGGCGCTTAACGCAGCCATTGAAGCGGCTCGTGCTGGCGAGCAAGGCCGTGGTTTTGCGGTCGTTGCCGATGAAGTTCGAGTACTATCACGTCGTACACAAGATTCGACTCAGGAAGTACACACCACGATTGAAACGCTACAACGCACTACCGCTCGAGCAGTCAGCTTGATGGAAAGCAGCCAAGCCTTAGCGGGTCATAGCGTAGAAGATGCCAATGCGGCGGCGAAAGCCCTTGAAGAAATTACGCAAGCGGTCAACGTGATTTCAGATATGGCAGGCCAAATTGCTACCGCAGCGGAAGAACAGACTCAAGTGACGGGTGAAATAACCCAGAATACGGTTGCGATTAAAGATGTGACTGATGAGATTACCGCATCGGCCATGGCAGATTTGGCACAGGCGAGGGGCTTAAAAGCTCGCGCTAATGACCTGAATGCACAAGTCGCGACATTTATTCTGTAGCCTAAGTTTAAAATAGCGAATGATTTGATCTTGATATAAAAGTGCCATGAAATAAAAATGGCACTTTTATTACTTTTTCATCTAAATGCTTTTATAACTCATTTCTATTTAAGTTGAATTTAATTCGTAACTATTAGCATTAAGATAAGAGTAATTTTAAATTACATGAGATTTATAGTGCATATTTAAATATGCATAAATTAGGCGTCCTATTAAATAAGAGGTCGGTGCTCAGATACATACGTTGATCTATCTTGGATTTGTTGTGAGTTTGTTTATTCTTGCGGTCAAAATAAGTGTATTCGTCGTTATTTTTACGTATCTAAGTAAACTAAGCGCTACTAGGAATAGTTATTATTTTTGGTCAGCATAATTATCCAGTTTTTATTCGTGAAATATATTATGAAATCATATTCATTAAGACAAAAAATCCTTTTTTCCGTAATTCTCGCTCTCTCATCGGTAATTTTACTGTTATCTTGGCAAAGTTATACAAGTCAGAAGAAAGTACTATTAGACGTGAATTTAGAACAGGCTCAACGTCTTGGAGACCAGCAAGCGTTACTGATTGGTGAGTGGCTTGCAAGTCGTCAGAAAATTGTTAAAGGTCTTGCTGGGCAGCGCAATAATGACATTGTGCAAGCAATGAAACAGGCTAAGCAATCGGGAGGGTTTGAATCGACATATTTTGGTGAGTCTAACGGCAATATGAGAGATTCAGAGCCTGCAACTGACTATACAAATTATGATCCTCGTACACGACCTTGGTACCAAGAGGCTATGCGAACTGGTGGAAGTGTATTTACTCGACCTTATCTTGATACTGCTTTTAATATTTTAGTGGTGACTTTGGCCGAGCCTGTTGCAGGCGGAGTTATTGCTGGAGATCTATCGATTAGTAATCTTATCGAAGAGGTCAACCGCATGAAGTTACCGGCAAACGGTTATGCCATCATGATGCACAAAGACGGCACAGTGATCGCTTATAAAGATCAAGCTAAGACGATGAAACCTATAGCTGAAATCGATAACGAGCTTAATCGCAACTTACCAGAACAAAGCCGTGCAGCGGGCACTCTGTTACCTATGTATTTTGAAAATGAAGGACGTGACAAATTAGTCTGGAGCGTTGATATCCCTAATACAGATTGGGAATTAGTGTTAGTGCTTGATAAGGAAACGCTAGAAGCACCATTGTCTAACCTATTACTCACTCAATTGGGTCTCTCTGCACTCGTACTGTTGCTGAGTGTGTTAGCCATTTCTTGGCTAGTAAGTGTCTTGCTGGGTCCTCTGAGTCGAGTATCGCAAGCACTTGCGCGTATTGCCGATGGCAATGGTGATTTAACTCAACGTATTTCTGTTGATACTCAAGATGAAGTGGGCGTGCTTGCCGACAGCTTTAACCGCTTTGTGGGCAGTCAACATCAGCTGATCAGCCATATTCGCCAATTAGCGAATGAGTTGGATGCCGATGCTGAACGTAGTCTTGCCACCACGCAAACTTCAGTTGCGGAGTTACAACGTCAGCAGCAAGAAGTCGCTATGGTCGCGACTGCGGTAACTGAAATGGCGAGTGCGACTAATGAGATCGCAGCCAATGCTGAGAACACGGCAACGGCGGCTCAACAGTCTGCAGCGAGCAGTTTACAGGGCAAAGAGTTAGTGAATAAAACTCGTAACTCGATTAATTCTCTCGCCGATGAAGTGACTCAAGCAACGGATGTTATTGGCGATTTAAGTCGTCACGCTAAGTCTATCTCGAGTATTCTGGCGACAATTCAAGGGATTGCTGAGCAAACTAACCTGTTGGCGCTTAACGCAGCCATTGAAGCGGCTCGTGCTGGCGAGCAAGGCCGTGGTTTTGCGGTCGTTGCCGATGAAGTTCGAGTATTATCGCGCCGCACACAAGATTCGACTCAGGAAGTACATACCACGATTGAAACGCTACAACGCACTACCGCTCGAGCAGTCAGCTTGATGGAAAGCAGCCAAGCCTTAGCGGGTCATAGCGTAGAAGATGCCAATGCGGCGGCGAAAGCCCTTGAAGAAATTACGCAAGCGGTCAACGTGATTTCAGATATGGCAGGCCAAATTGCTACCGCAGCGGAAGAACAGACTCAAGTGACGGGTGAAATAACCCAGAATACGGTTGCGATTAAAGATGTGACCGATGAGATTACCGCATCGGCCATGGCAGATTTGGCACAGGCGAGGGGCTTAAAAGCTCGCGCTAATGACCTGAATGCGCAAGTCGCGACATTTATTCTGTAATCGCTATTCTTAATTGTTTGTCTCGATATTAGCCCGATAAAGCCTTTACTTTGTCGGGCTTTTTACTGGCCGTTTTGTCGTGTTAAAGCATTTCTGTGGGATTGAATAACTTAGCCACACTTTGACAAATGGTTTCTCTAATCCATTTATGCCCTTGATCTTCATCATTTCTTTGATGCCATAACAACACATAGGCCATTGGCATAAATTCGAAAGGCAGTGGCAGTTGTTTGAGCGGATAAAGTTGGCAGGCGTGACGGGCAAAGCTCGACGGCAGAGTGAAGATTAAATTGCTGTGGGCGCAAACGCTGGCGGCACCATAAAAGTCGGGTACAGTCGTGCTGATCCGGCGTCTATGCCCAAGATCGGCAAGAAAGTAATCCAGTGCCCACCAATCACTACCTTCACAACGAACCTGCACATGGGCCATATCGAGGTAAAGGGGTAAATTCCATTGTTCTGAGGTGAGCGCCGCCATCAGCGGGTGATCCTCTCGCACTAAGCAGACTTGTTGATCGGTAAATAATGTTTGATAGGCAATCCCTTCGGGCAAGCGATCCACTTGAAAATCTGACAGTGGATGCAAATCCCGTCCTGAAATGCCAAAGTCGATTTGCCCTTGCTGCAAATCCTGCATCGATTTTTCGGTCCAGACATAGGAGTCGAGTTTGACGTTGGGTGCCGTGGTCAGCATAGGGCCGATAAAATATGGGATTAAGGTTTCATAGGCGCTTTCCACCATGGCAAAAGAAAATTGTCGATTGCTACTGGCAGGATTAAAGGTCGGAGGCTGAGTGAGTTGATACAAGTCTTGCAATATATTCGGCAGTTTTTGCCCAAGAATGAGGGCGTGCGCGGTGGGTTTTAAGCCATGCGCCGTGCGCTGAAATAGGGGATCATCTAAGGTTTCTCTGAGTCGATTTAAGCTCTTACTGAGGGCTGACTGGCTTATATGTAATCGGCTGGCGGCGCGAGTGACACTCTGCTCCTCTAGCAGTACTTTGAGTATGACCAGCAAGTTCAAATCGATTCTGGCTAAGTTGTCGATATTCACAGATATTCCTCAGAGGAAATTTACTTTGGAAATTATACCATTTCTGTTCATACCTTGAGTTAATTAAAATAGCGCCCACTGAAATACCTTTCCCTGATCAACTGAGATTATTTATGCGGCGCAATCTGTTACCTATCCTGATGTCTATGGTGCTGCTCAGCCCATTAGCCATCGATATTTATTTACCTTCAATGCCAACTATGGCGACAGAATTCGCCGTATCTGCCAGTGATGTGCAATCCACGCTCGTATTGTTTTTATTCGCCATGGGCTTAGGCCAAGTGTTGATTGGGCCATTAGCCGACCGTTATGGCCGCCGTCCTGTGGCCATTTTCGGGGTCTTACTCTACGGCGCAAGTAGTCTTCTCGCTGCCGCGGCCATCGAGTTTCATTGGTTACAGATTGCTCGTGTGCTGCAAGGTTTAGCCGCCTGTTCAACTTCTATCGTGGTGTTTAGTGCGGTGCGCGACTGCTACTCACAAAAAGAAGGCGCTAAAATTTACAGTTACTTAAATGGAGCGATTTGCGTGATCCCAGCTTTAGCACCAACCTTAGGTGGCTTGTTAGCGATGCAATTCGGCTGGCGTTCAACCTTCGTTTTCATGACGTTATATGCCATGTTGATGATGCTCGTTGTCGGTTATCGCTTACCTGAGACTCGTCCAGCCAACACTGTTACTACTGGTCCACTTTACCGTTGGGGTAGATTCAAACCTGTACTCGGTAACACCCACTTTTTGTTTTATGCCTTTGCTTGTATGTCTGCTATGGCGGCTATTTTGAGTTATGTGTCTTATGCGCCTGTGTGGTTGATTGGGCATTTAGGGGTTTCTGAGCTGGCGTTTAGTGGTTTATTCGGTCTCAATGCTGTGTTCAATATCGTGGCCTGTTTTGCGGCACCGATCGTCATTCGCAAACTGGGTAATCGTCCAACGGTTATTTTGGCTCTGTCCTTACTCGTTCTGTCTTCAGTGGCGACAGTGGCGGGCCAACAGTTTGGTCCAAATACAGGGATGGCAGCAGCTTTTAACTTCATGTTACCTATGATGTTGTTATGTGTGGGATTTGCCTTCTTACTCGGCCCCGCGACTAGTATGGCGCTGTCAGCTTTCGGTGAGCGAGCGGGGACTGCCGCGGCTATGCTAGGTTTTATTCAGATGAGTGGTGCATCCGTTTTAGCTGGACTTATACAGCAAACGAATTTAACTGCACCTTATGCAGTGGCACTCGTCATGGGCGTGTTTTCTATCGGTTTATTGTTGATGATGGCGCTGAGTCGATTCGACCACTGGCACCAAGAGCAGTTAGTTGGCGAGCATTAGTAGTATTGAGTTCAGGAGCGATAAAGCGGGATTAGACCCATCATATGATCGATTGTGATGACGATGCTTCAAGAGTAAACAGGGCTGTTTGTGAAATCAGTGCTGCTGAGTATATTCTGTAAACCCTTTGCCCGCAGTCTTGCTAACCACAAGCTGCGGGCATTTTTTATTTAAAAGCGGCCGTTGAGACTAAGTGAAATATCAACGCCATCCCAATCGGGTTCAAATGACTTGGCAATACCAGCTCGAGCGGATATTAAGTCTGTAATACGCCAGTGATAAGCAGTATTAATGCTGTAAGGGTCCTTATCGTCTTGAATACTGTAGTTTGCGCCGATAGACCAAGCGCGAGTCATGTACCAATCAGCAGTTAAGTTTACAATTGTACTGTTATTGCTATTGTTATATTGACCGTTAGGGCCGTTAGTTAGCGTATTATCAGACTGGCTGTAGTAGATGTTTGCTTGCAAATCAATACCTGCTGTCGATTGCAAAGGAATAAAACTGCGTATTCCTATGCCGAACGCATCATTGTCAGAATTTCCTTTTGATCCAAATCCAGCATCATAATCACCGTCACTACTGGAGTAGCTAGCATAAACAGCCGAGGTAGCGTTAAAGTAATAACCTAAGTTGATTCCATAAGTATTAGCATTATAGAAATCATTATCTAGATTGAAGTAATTTGCACCAACAAACCATTTAGATGCGAAAACATATTCTCCATTGACAGCATAAGAGTCTAAATCATCATTAAAACTATAATTACCACCAATATTAGATGTTTGTGCTAAAAAGCCACTTATTGCGTAGGGCGCAGAATCTTGACTAACTGGGGTAGAATAGTAGCGATAGTCAGCACTCCAGCCGCCATCACTAAATGCTTCACTTGAGGCGCCATAGTTAATATTGACATCATGTTGGTAGGCTTTGTCTGTGGCTGCAAATGTATTTGTACTCAATAATCCGAATACAACCGCAATACTGATCAGTCTTTTGTCCATTTTATCGTCCTTGTTGTGGGTACTGAAAGCAAGAAAAGTATAATAAATGCTAAGTGTTAGCAGTTTTAACTTATTGACCTTAGCGTTCTTGCTGGTGTCACTATACGATGTTGTCACAAAAGTTCAACAAAAAAACAGCTTGAAAAATAGAGCCTTAAACCGTCTTGCATATTGAATTTGAGTGAGCTGTGTTAGTTTTTAGGCTAAAGTTAAGAGGACTGCGCCTTTGTCGCGTTTTTATTGTTCTATCTGTCGTTATCCGCAAAATGCTTGCTTATGTGCGAGTGTTCAGCCTATCTCTCCAATGACTCAGTTGGTGGTTTTACAGCACCCGAGTGAAGTCGAACATAAGAAGAATAGTGTGCGGGTATTGAGTCTTGCTGTACCTAAAACGCAAGTTTATGTGGGTGAAAGCGAGTCTGACTTCAAAGGTTTACGGGAATATTTAGCGGCGTGTAATAAGCCTATTTATCTCGTCTATCCCTCTGCGTTAAGTGTAAGTGTTGAACAGCAACATATTAATCCTGATTGTATATTGCTGTTGCTCGATGGCACTTGGCGTAAGGCATTCAAAATGCTGCAGCTGAATTCTTGGTTAACCCAGTATCCTGCGGTGCATTTGGCTGAAGGTTATGAATCGCGCTATCGGATCCGTAAATCGAGTCGTAGCGATAGTTTATCGACCTTAGAAGCTTGCGCTTATATGTTAAGCGCCCTCGATCCTACCCTTGATGTTCAGCCGTTAATGATGGCATTTGATGCTATGGTGGAACTGCGGATTAAGGCGATGCCGAGTACAGTGCAGGCTCGTTATCAGAACTCAAATGAATCCAGTGGTAAGGTATAGTTGATGGGGTTAAGGCTATTGAGTCTTAGATGTTTTAGGTATGAATTAGTGCTTTTAAGTTATTGAGTTTTTGAGACTCCGTACGAATTAAAATAGTCAAAATCTTATTCAGATCACGCTAACGTAATGTGAAATACGGTTTAATAACTGGGATTCATTTGCGCAGCAAATGATGAGATAGCTTTGCCAGCCAATTGCTTTGCAGGGGAGTAATTCCATTCATTACTATTAGTAAATGGCGTGCTGGCAGGGCTATCGAGCTTTAAATATGGTTTTTTTTATTGATAATGATGAGAGCGCTTTGCCAGGCCATCATTGGCTTTGCAGGGGAGTAGATTCCATTCATTACTATTAGTAAATGGCGTGCTGGCAGGGCTATCGAGCTTTAAATATGGTGTTTTTATTGAGAATGATGAGAGCGCTTTGCCAGGCCATCACTGGCTTTGCAGGGGAGTGATTCCATTCATTACTATTAGTAAATGGCGTGCTGGCAGGGCTATTGAGCTTTAAATATGGTGTTTTTGTTGATAATGATGAGAGTGCTTTGCCAGGCCATCACTGGCTTTGCAGGGGAGTTATTCCATTCATAACTATTAGTAAATGGTGTGCTGGCAGGGCTATCGAGCTTAAATCATATGTTTTCTGCAAGAAAATCTTTCCCCTTCGTTCGCGACCCATCAAAATATTTCGATAAAACCTTAGCGGAATCTTTCGTTTTCCGTTGTAAACGTTGAGAGCGTTAATTCGGTACGCCGGTCGGATTATCGAGCCGATGCGAACATCGGCAGTCCTAAATCTGTTCTAGGCTAAGCGTTTTTCCGCAAGAAAGGCTTGGGTGAAGTTTTCGACTGAACTCGGGTAGCCAAATAGAAATCCTTGGGCGAAACCTTGGCCCATGTCAGTCATTATGTCTTTTTGTTGTTGAGTTTCAATACCTTCTGCGACGAAGTGAATGTCGAGTGCTTGTGCGAGTTGCACTATAGCATTGCAGAGCTTTTGTCCTGAGACTTCGTTTAAGCGCAAGGCAAACTCGGCATCAATTTTGACGCTGTCTATCGGCAAAGTCCCTAAGCGACTGAGTGACGATAACCCAGTCCCAAAATCATCGATGGCAATGCTGACACCTAACGCTTTAATACGATTGAGTGTGAGTCGTGCTTGCTCCGGTTGTCGTAACAATGCCGATTCGGTAATTTCTAAAATCAGTGCTTCGGCGGGTAACTTCGCCATTTCTAAGGCATTTATCACTTGGTCGATAAAATCTAAGTGTTCTAATTGCAGTGGTGACACATTGACTGAAATTCTAAAGTCGGGTTGATAATGTGCTCGCCAGAGGGCCGCTTGTACACAGGCCTGTTCTAATACCCATTGGCCAATGCTGACAATTAATCCTGTTTCCTCAAGCAATGGCACAAAGTCGGCAGCTTCATAATATTCTGTCGGTGACTTCTGCCAGCGGAGCAGGGCTTCGGCAGCAATAGTTTGATTTGTGTGTAAATCGACTATGGCTTGATAAGCGAGAGTGAATTGTTTTAGGCTATGCGCATGCCTTAGGTTATTGATTAACTGTAATTTTAACTCGGCTGCTAGGCTCATTTCCTTATCGTAAAACACGAGATGCGGTAAGCTCTTTTTAGCGCAATACATGGCAGTATCGGCAAGACTAATCAGCTGTCCCGCTTGGTTACTGTGGGTAGGAAATAGCGCAATGCCTATGCTGGTGCCGAGGAAGAACTTTTGGCCTTCAATTTCAAAGGGGCTCTCAAATAGGCTAAGAATTTGCTCTGCAAACAGCTGAATTTCATCTTTACAGCTACAGTCTTGCAGCACTAAGGTAAATTCATCTCCTCCCATACGGGCTATATCGGCCTTTTCGATACAACCTGCTTCGAGTCTGGCTGCGACCAGTTGTAATACTCTATCGCCCATGGAGTGACCGAAGCTGTCATTGATATTCTTGAAACCATTGAGATCTAAAAACATCAACGCGCCCAGTGCGAGGGGATCTGTTTTAAGTTTTTCGAGGGCACTATTGAGGATCTGCTTGAGATGGAACCTGTTAGGTAATCCAGTCAAGGTATCGTACATAGCTCGAGTTGTTAGCTGGGTTTCTAATAGTTTTTTAGTACTAATATCACTGAAAATATTCACATTATAATGAGCATCATCTTCCGTGACGATTTTACGACTGCTCTGCCAAGCAGGAAAGTTACTGCCATCTGAACGTCTTTTCCACGTTTCGCCCTGCCAAAATCCCCTTTGTTTCAAGGCGATTTGGCATTCGGTTTCTTCCCCCATATTATGGGTTCTTACCTCTAAAAATTCAGGGGTTTTACTGATGAGCTGCTCAGCGCTATAGCCGCAAATACGGCACATGGCTTTATTGACGGCCAAAATTTGATTATCAGTGTCAGTGATATACACAGCTTCGGCACTTTCTTCGAGCGTGGTCGATAAAATTTCTTTGGGAATATGAGCAAAACCATCAGAAATCGTTTCGCGCATTTGATTGCGGCGATTAAGAGCTTGTAATTCAACGAGTACCACGGGCTGTTGTTGCAGATAACAGCGATAGAGATTAATTCGAGTCGGCAGTTCATTGCCTTGTTGGCTCATGTGCAGCCAGTTGAATTCAACATTATTGCCTGCAATGGCTTCGAGGATCATTTCCCGCGCAAATTCAACACTATTGCGGCCTGAAGATTGGATCCTCGGAGAAAAATCATAGGGAGTCGCATTCACAAAAGCATCGTATTCAGTCTCAAAATAACTGAGGGTGGCTTGGTTGGCACTAATAAAGCTAAAGCCTTGAATTAAGGCTAAGGGGGTTTTATGGGGATGTGCTTGCCAGAGAGACAGCTTTTCTTGCAGTACAGGATCATCTGTACTGAGTTTCTTAAGTAAGTGTTGCCATCTGATCATTCAGGATACTCCCTTGTGACGCAAAATAGTCACATCCCATTTTTAGGTCTTCGTTGAACACGAAGTTGCCCAATAGTACATCATTCCAATGGGGTTAAAAATAAACCTAATTGTTGTTTCACTCAAATAGAAACTTAAAAAGTGTAGTTTAAGACTTGTATTCAAGCATATTTTTTAAGAACACCTGCTGCATATTTCAAGCTTAGGCAGATTTTATGCTATGTTTTGCACATCTTGCGTGAATTGGCTTTTATCATTGATTCATTCAATTATCGAATAAAGGAGATAGGAAATGGCGTATTTATTTAAAGTGTTAATCTCTAAAATATTAATATCGCTAGCCCTCATCTTTAATTTTCATCTCGCGTTAGCGCATGCCGCCGAGGCGCCAAAGCCTAGATTGACCCTAGAGCAAAAAGCCGATAAGGCACGCATCGACTCACAGCGATTAGAACAGGCTCAATTAGAAAAGGCCCGTCAAGCCACTAAAGAGACGACAGAGCGGGAAGATAAAATTAAGCAACAATCCCAAACCAACGATTGGGAAGCACAGCAAAAACTTAAGGCACAAAAACAGTTCGACGAAAGAGAAAGTCGCGAGCACAAATATTTACGGGAAGCAAAAGAAGCTGCCGCAAAAGAGCGTAAAATCCCTAAACCTTAATCAAGCCATCGACACAGTCGATTTCAGCTAGTCAGTGCTAGCATTATTTGTGGGCATTACGACTATTCTCATTACTATGCACCTTACTATCCCTAGGAATTGTTGTTGAATATCTGTCCCTTATGCCATGGCGTTGAATTACTCGCTTATCATCAAGATAGGAAGCGTAACTACCAGCAATGCCAAACCTGCCAACTGGTGAGCGTGCCTTCTGAGTTTTATCTTTCGGCCGAGGCAGAAAAAGCCGAGTACGATAAGCACGAGAACCATGCCGATGATCTCGGCTATCAAACATTTTTAAATCGCACACTCGAGCCACTACTTAGCCGTGTTAGCACTTCGGCCCAAGGGCTCGATTTTGGCTGTGGAGAAGGTAAGGCATTGAGTCTAATGGCAAAGGCGCGCGGTTATCAGATAGATAATTACGACCTTTATTACGCTAATAATCCCGAAACGTTAGCCCGCCAATACGACTTTATTACCTTAACCGAAGTCATAGAACACGTGAGTGGTGCCGCAGGGTTACTTGCCCAGCTTGATAGGTTATTAAAACCTAATGGCATTTTGGCTGTTATGACCAAGCGTGTGCAGGATAAAATCGCATTTGCCCGCTGGCACTATAAAAACGATCCCACCCACATCAATTTTTACGCCGAAGCGACCTTTGAGTGGATTGCGCATCACTATGGCTGGCGACTCGAAATTATTGATAAGGACGTAGTCTTCTTGCATAAAGGGAGGCATAAAGAGATGCATAAAGGAATTCATCAGTCGAGTTAATGCTGTTGTCGCTTAAATGTACTTATCATCAATTTGTGACGCTATAGATGCCTGATTTTCTATGGGCTTTGTTGCAATGCCAGTGGCTATTACTAATACCTCAAGCTCTGACTCAAGATTAGGGTTAGCCGTTAGCCCGATAATCACTAGGGCATCGTGGGGGGCGTTGTTTGTTTAGCACGCCTATCTGATTGTATTAACTGAGTTCTATGGTGTTCCTCGCGACGACACTCACAATTGCCGCTAGTGCTTGGTCTATATCATCGAGTAGTGGATGTTGCACCGAACGTTTACTCGTATTCTGCGTGTGGTTTTCAAGACGCTCGACTAATTCATTCACCGATATTTTGCGGGGCGAGCGAGGGATCAAACTGAGTAAGGGTCACTTGACGCTGAAAATTAGGCTGTATATCTAGTTAATAAGGTATGACTGGAATAGCGGCTTAGTAAGTAATAGAAGGCTGCGACAAAATTTGTTGCAGCAATATGAAAATAGAATTTATGTGGTTAATTCGATTAAATAAGTTCGCCAAGTGTATATGTTAGCGGTATAAAGCAAACGGATTAACACTGCGGCCAAGTGTCAAGATGAAGGAATAAATACAATGGATGTTAAGACGTATCTACAAGCATTGAGTGCTATTTACGCCAACATGAATCAAACATTAGAACTGGATCGTGGCTTATCAAACTTAGTCTTAGATGAAGCCGAAAAACAATTAGGTTTTAAATTTGTTTCTCCGTTAAGGGAGCTTTGGGGATATGCCAATGGCGGCAATGAGTGGAGCACAGTATTTGCCCGGAAAGATTACTTTTGCCGGTATGATTTTTTGTCTTTAGCCTCATCTCTTACATATCGTGACCGAATGAAAAAACGGGCCCAGCACTACGCTAATTACCACGAGCCAGAAGTGCGGGATCCCAAAATCCAATCAGGATGGTATCAAGAAGGTTGGCTGCCCTTTGCCCAATTTGGGGGTGGCACATTACTCTTGATTGCAGATCATTCGCCCTCGGCATTAGGTAAAATGGGACAAGTGATCGCATACACCCATGACCCCGATATGATGGACTTTATCAGCCCAGACCTAAGCCAATTTTTTGAGCAATCCTTGGCGCAAATCGCGCTATATCCAGATGAATTAATTGAGGATTAAGGATAACAAAAATGTACGACCCATTACTCAACAAACCGAGTGAACTGATTATTGAAGGTGAGCTTCAGGGCAACGATAAGTTACGCATAAAAATGCTCGAAGACGTTTCTCTGATGACACCAGAAACGAAGCATCAAATTCTAAATGCTATGCTCAAAATGCATAAGTACTTTGAAGATTATTGCGGTGACTTAGAGATTTCTTTAAATACCATCAATGAAATAGCCGCAAATACCCAGCCGTTGTACATTATATTGGATGACACCAGCACAATGGAGACTCGGGCAATTCGTTATCATTACTCCTGCAACTGGGAAACCGATCATGGGGTAGAAGTGATGGTACTCAATGGTAATCAAGTGATTTTTGTGGGCAACTGCGGTTACACTTATGGTGTGTTATTAGCCTCCATTGATAGTGCTTTATCCCTTCAAGATGAAGAGCTTAATTTTCTGTGAGTTGCTGACTAAATTTCATTACCGTTATTCCCGCGCAATACTGTGTTAATCAGAAAGGCAATTTTAGCTAAGCATTTTAGCCAGACATCCATATATGATGGCTCTGGTTCAAGTAATTTTAGCCAGTACAGGTGGTAGAGAAACCGAAAGTGCATTATGTTGTTGATTTAGAATGGGTGGCTAGACTTTGGCTGGTAAACCAAGCTAAGCAGCCAAAACGTAATAAAGCGTTTGAAATTCTTCGCTTTACTCACTGGGAGTTCAAACTGCTGCTTCAGTTTGAAACTCCTTTAACACGGCGTTAACCTCCTATGACACCTGAATATCTAGCCAAACAAGTTGAATTTATTGACTGGCTCTCGGCTGCAAGTCCCATTGAAGGCGTATTGGGTTCTACATATGGATGGGAATGGCTGCCTACAAGCAGAGATCAAGAGGATCCTTTGAATGGTCCGAAAAAATGTGAGGAAACAAAAGACGCGGAGATGCTTGTGTATAAATCGGCGCTCAGATCTCTGAGAAAAATTGGCCGGTCACATCCTTTGCTTGTGTATGGTCCTCATGATTTTACTGAGAGCTTTAGAGGCGGCGCACTCTTTGCCTTCAAAATGGCAGCGAGAGAGGCCGCTCTCAGACAAAAGGGCGTATGGAGTGAGGTGGCTGAGTTGTATAGCCAAGGCCGATGGCCATGTGGTTTTAAAGAAAATCGTGAATTTGTTGTTTTGTGACTAAAGCTAACGATGCCAAGCATTAGGACAGCTTTTCCGTTGCCTTGAGTTTCTTTAACTGAGATCCGCCATCCCTATCTTTTTTCAGGTTGATTTATCTAAAAGTTTGATTCCCGCCCACAAACATTGCGGGAATGACGGTTAAAGACAGCCTTTAATGAAGCACAGTCTCTTTTACCTTTATCATTAAATCTATTAACAATTCTTCCTTGTCCGTGTAGTTTAGATAGCTTATAAAAACAACAATAGGCTATCGCTATGACTTTACCCTCTGTATCACTTGCTGCATCAACATCATTTGAATTTAAGCCCCTAGTAAATAAATCCCATTTTTCCAAGACCTTACTCGCGTCGGCCTTAGCCTTAAGCTTTATGGGCACAGGTTTAACCTCAGTGCAAGCGGCGACCACTGCTATGCCTGATGCGGCTAAGTTGGCGGCGGGTGTGGAGCAAAAGGTGATCGACTGGCGTCGTGATTTGCATCAACACCCTGAGTTGTCTAACCGTGAGTTTCGTACCAGCAAGATTATTGAAAAACATCTGAAATCCTTAGGATTAGAAGTGCAAACGGGTGTTGCACATACGGGCGTGGTGGCCATTTTGAAAGGCGGGAAGCTGAAGGGCGGCAAGCATGGTCCGTTGATTGCGATTCGAGCAGATATGGATGCACTGCCTGTGACTGAAGTGGTCGATGTGCCTTTTGCCTCTAAGGCGACTGACACTTATCGCGATCAAAAAGTGGGTGTGATGCATGCTTGTGGTCACGATACCCATGTGGCTATGTTAATGGGCGTGGCCGAAAACTTGGTTAAAGTGAAAGACAGCCTAGCGGGGGATGTGATGTTTATCTTCCAACCCGCTGAAGAAGGTGCGCCAGAGGGTGAAGAGGGCGGTGCGGAATTGATGCTCAAAGAAGGGCTGTTTGCTCAGCGCAAACCCGAGCAAGTATTTGGTATGCATGTCACCTCGAGTATGCCGAGTGGCATGATTGGCCTGCGCAGTGGTCCAGCAATGGCGAGTGAAGACTCTTTTACTATCAAAGTGAAAGGCAGCCAAACCCATGGTTCGCGTCCTTGGAATGGGGTCGATCCTATTGTCGCTGCGGCACAAATTATCACTAACGTGCAAACGATCGTCAGCCGTCAGGTGGATATCACTAAAGCGCCGGCAGTGGTGAGTTTTGGCGCGGTCAATGGCGGTATTCGCTCTAATATTATTCCCGATGAAGTCGAGCTGATTGGTACAATTCGTACCTTCGACCAACCTATGCGCGCAGATATTAAACTGCGTTTAGCGCAAATGGCCGAGTTATCGGCAAAAACGCTTGGTGCGACTGCGACGACTGAGATCCATCAAGGTTATCCTGTGGTGGTCAATAATCCTGAATTAGTCGCCAGCATGCGGCCTGTGCTTGCGAGCGTGGTGGGCGATAAGATGCTGATTGAACCCGGGTTAATCACAGGTGCCGAAGACTTTGCTTACTATGCCTTAGAAACGCCGGGGATGTTTTTCTTCCTCGGGGTGACGCCAAAGGGAACGGACCCTGAAACGGCGGCCAGCAATCATTCGCCGGCATTTTATGTGGATGAAAGCGCGCTAAAAGTGGGCGTTGAGGCCATGACCAAAGTGGCGTTAACGGCGCTCAAAGCCCAATAAGTGGCTAATGCATTATTCCGTAAGCGCTGCGGTATAACTTGAGCTTACAAAAAATCGGCGCGGGATACGCTTCCTGCGCTTGATTTGTTAAACAATTTACCTCTATATGTGGATATTTACAGCAAGGAGCGAACAAGATGAAGCGCACGCTATCGGCTCTGGTTTTGGCCATGGGACTTTTGACCCCCCTAAGCCAAGCACAGGCCACCACGGCAGAAGACATTAAGAGTTTCACGCTAGATAACGGCATGAAAATCATGGTGCTAGAAGATGCCTCAATTCCCAATGCCAACATGTATTTATTTTGGAAGGTCGGTTCACGTAACGAAGTGCCCGGCATTACCGGTATTTCGCACTTTTTCGAACACATGATGTTCAACGGTTCGAAAAAGTACGGCCCGAAAATGTTCGACCGCACTATGGAGGCCGCTGGTGGCGCGAACAATGCGTATACCACTGAAGACATGACGGTTTATACAGATTGGTTCCCCGCCAATGCGCTCGAAACTATGTTCGATCTCGAAGCTGACCGCATCGCTAACTTAGATATCAACCAAGCCATGGTCGATAGCGAACGTGGCGTAGTGCAGTCGGAGCGTTCCACTGGCTTAGAAAACTCTAACTGGAATGCCCTTGAAGGCGAAATCAAAGGCGTGGCGTTTTTAGCTCACCCTTATTCGTGGTCGGTGATCGGCCATGAGTCGGATATTGCCGCTTGGTCGCTGGAAGATTTAGTTCAGTACCATAAAACCTATTATGCGCCGAACAATGCCGTGGTCGTGATTGCCGGTGATGTAAAGCTTGCCCAAGTAAAAGCCTTGGCAGAAAAGTACTTTGCGCCTATTCCGGCACAGACTCCGCCTAAAGCGATTCGCACTGTCGAACCTGAGCAAAAGGGTGAGCGTCGCACCTTTGTGCAGAAGGCATCGGTCAGCACACCTAACGTAATGTTGGCGTACCATATTCCGGCGGCAACCCATGCGGATTTTTATGCGCTGGACTTATTAAGCTCGATTCTAAGCCAAGGTAATAGCTCGCGTTTATATCAATCATTGGTTGATAAACAAGTGGCCTTAGAAGCGCAAACCTACATGCCGATGTCGGTCGATCCTAACCTCTTCTATGTGATGGGCGTTGCTACACCTGAGGTGAAAGCCTCGACGCTGGAGCATGCGTTGATTGAACAAATCGATGCGATTGCGACAACTGGCGTGACCCAGCAAGAACTGGATAAAGTTAAAAATATTAAGTTGATGGATTTTTATCGTTCGATGGAAACCATTAATGGTAAGGCTAATACCATAGGCACCTATGAGATGTATTTTGGCAGTTACGACAAGTTATTTAATGCACCTGAAGCCTATAACAAGGTGACGCCTGCGGATATTCAACGAGTTGCCCAAACCTACTTACGTAAATCGAATCGCACTGTGGCTGTGCTGGCGGCAACCGAGGAGTCTTCCCTATGAAATCGACAGCAGTGAAATCACTTAAGATGGCATCACTTGGGAAATCGTCTAAGTTAATGGCAGCATTGGCTTTAGGCACAAGCTTAGTCTTAGCGGGCTGCGCGGCGACATCGGCACCAAAGCGGGTCGATACTGGCAGCTTTGCGATGCCAAGTTACGATAAGTTTGTGTTAGATAACGGCTTAACTGTGTACTTAATGCCGCAGCGCGAAGTGCCGTTAATTACCTTAAATGCCGTGGTACGCGCCGGTGCTGTGAATGACACCACCGCAGGCGTGGCACAAATGACGGCAGAAGGCTTGCTGTTAGGTGCGGCGGGGAAATCTAAGGCGGATATCGAGCAGCAAGTGGATTTTCTCGGTGCAAGCTTAGTGGCCGAAGCGGATAAGGAAGGTAGTTATCTGAGTGCTGACTTTATGGCGAAGGACATTGACTTGATGCTGGGCTTATTTAGCGCGGCGATGTTAACGCCTGATTTTGATGCCGCCGAGTTCGATAAACTCAAACAGCGCGCGATTGCTGGGCTGCAGCAGGATAAAGAAAGCCCGCGGGCTGTGATTGGTCGCTACTTCGATAAGCTCGTATTTGGTGCACATCCTTATGGCAATGCGGCTTCGGGTAACAGTGACTCACTGGAGCAAGTGACAGTGTCACAGCTACGCGCCTTCCATAAGAGTTACTATCAACCTTCCAATACCGCGATAACTGTCGTGGGTGACTTTGATGTGGCGTCGATGAAAGCCAAGCTGACGCATGCCTTTGGTCAGTGGCAGGGCAGCGAAAAGCTGGTGCAGCCTGATTTAAACCAAGGTTTGCCTCAGTTGACCGAGGCCAAAGTCTTGTTGGTGGATAAACCCGATGCAATCGAAACTACTTTTGTGATTGGGGGTTTAGGCATTAGTCGTGACAATCCAGACTATGTAGGTTTAACGGTAGTGAACACTATTTTAGGTGGTCGTTTCACCTCTTGGCTTAACGACGAGCTGCGGGTGAACGCAGGCTTAACCTATGGCGCACGCTCAGGTTTTAGCCCTTATACCGATTCGGGCGTATTCACAATCAGCACTTTCACTAAGACGGAAACCACTCAAGAAGCGATGGATTTAGCCTTAAAAACCTATGCACGTTTATGGGAAAAAGGTGTAGATCAAGCGACCTTAGATTCGGCTAAAGCCTACGTTAAGGGTCAGTTCCCGCCTCAGTTTGAAACCTCAGGGCAGCTGGCGGGGCTCTTATCTGGCATGTATCTATACGGTTTCGATGATAAGTTTATCAATGAGTTCCAAGCTAAGGTGGATGGTTTGACCTTAGAAGAAACCCAAAGGTTAGTGAAAACTTACTTCCCGCAAAAAGATCTGCAATTTGTGCTGATTGGCAATGCGGCTAAGATTGCACCTATTGCCGCTAAGTACGGCAAAGTGCAAACCGTCGATATTAAAGCCACGGGATTTGGCCAATAAGCCATCATTGCGAGGCTTGATTCAATAAAGAAAAGGTCTGCATAGTGCAGACCTTTTGCTTTTCTGTTCTTGGTGCTAGATGCAGCGTTTATTGTCCACCCGGCTTAGCATAATGGGTCATCCAATCCTTCACTTGATTATACCAATAGATAGAGTTATTGGGTTTCATAACCCAATGATTTTCATCGGGGAAGTAAATCATCCGTGATTCCACATTGCGAGTTTGCAGGGTGCGGAACAGTTCAAATCCTTGCCCCACAGGTACTCGGTAGTCGAGCTGACCGTGGCTGACTAAGGTCGGAGTGTTAAAGTTAGCTGCAAAGTAATGCGGAGAAATGGCTTTATACAGCTCAGGATTATCCCAGTAGTTGCCAAATCGAGTGCTGTGGACGGCAAAATCCGACGCCATTTGTGAATACATGTCGTAAACCGCAGCGTGGATCAACAAGGCTTTAAAGGGATGTGGTTGACCTAAAATAATTGAGGTCAGATAACCACCGTAACTTGCACCACCCGCCACCATGCGGTCGCTGTCAATCCAGCTTTGCTGTTTAAACCAGTCGGCCGCCTTGAGCACATCTTCGAGGGATTTATTCTTCCAATCTGGGTTAATCGCATCGGCAAACGCTTGTCCGAAGCCGCTAGAACCATGGAAGTTTGGCCAAGCAGTGACATATCCCCAAGAGGCGAAGGTTTGTGCGTTCCAACGGTAATGGAAACCGTCGGTAATGGCGTTATGTGGCCCGCCGTGAACCAGCATAAATAGGGGATATTTTTTACTGCGATCGAATCCGGGGGGATAGTGAACCCACATTTGAATATCTTGATCTTGATATCCCTTGTAGGTCACTGATTCGTAAGTGCCTAAATCAACATCTTTGAGAATATCGTCATTAAAATTCTCTAGGCGTACCGTCTTACCATTGCGGGGATTAATGCTGACCAAGCGCGCTGGGTGCAAAAAGCTCTCGTTGGTGGCAATCAGTTCACCGTCTTTACCTATGGCGGGTTGGCCAAAGTCAGTCGCCTCTGTAATGGCTTTGACTTTACCGTTTTTGGCATCGATATGATAAATGCGGTTAGTGGCGGCATCTTCGATGGTAGCATAAAAGCCTTTACTGTCGGGGGTCCAATTAAATTGGCTGACCGAGCGATCCCAGTCTGGTGTTAGCGTATTAAGTTTGCGGCTATCAATATCCAGTAACATCAGTCTTATGGTATCGGCATAGAAACCGGGGATTTTCTGACGGGTAAAAGCCAGCGTTTTGCCATTGGGACTAAAGCTGGGATCAGCATCTGCGGCTTGATTTTCTGGGGTGATATTCTCTGCTTTACCACTGCCAATCGTCGCAAGGAAAATATCCAGTTTAGGGTCGACACGGTTGTCTGAGCCATAAGTACTGAAGGCAATTAAGCGTTCATTAGGCGAAATATCGTAACTTGAACTGCTTTGGCTCGAGCGTGGTAACTCATGGCCGAGTGCTTGCGTCACGGATTCGACTTCGCCGCCTGAAGCGGGGAGCCTAAATACATGGGCTTGGCGACGTTCATCTAACCAGTGATCAAACTGAGCGTAGGGCAAAGCGTTCCACTGGCGAGCGGAGACCTTATTGTCCTCGTCGGCTTTTAGTTGGGTTTTCATCTCGTCCCATGTTTGATTTGGGAATACATTGCTGATGAAATACAAATGCTTGCCAACCCATTTAATACCATTTACGCCAGTAGGTATGTCGGTTAAGCGTTGCGCTTCACCCGGACCGTCCATAGGCAATAGGTAGATTTGGCCTGCGTCGTCTTCATTTCGCTCACTCACAAAGGCCAAGGTTTTGCCGTCGGGCGAAAACACGGGCTCGCTCACCTTTAACCCTTTGACTGTAATAGCGCGATTATTCTTACCTTCGCCATCAAAACGCCATAACTGGGTCGAACCTTTATCTTCCTTCAGATCATATTCTGTGACTGGCGCAATAATATGCTCACCAGAGGGCGATACGACTGGGCTACCAATACGCTTAAGTTGCCAGAGCAATTCCACCGAGAGCGGTTTACCCTGCTCCGCAAATGCTGAGCCGAATGGCATCAACAGACAGAGCAATAAGATTCCTGTCTTCTTCACTGTGAGTCTCCTTATCATACATATAGTTATAATGATTTTATTTATGGTGCAGATTCGAGAGTATAGAAACCGAGCATGAAAGCAAACTGAGTGATAACCCATAGCGGGACGCTTTGTGTAAGCATCTGTGAATGGTTGTCGGCTAATTGTGATTTGTTGATGACAGAATTACAGGCTAATCTAGGGTGATATTTCGGCTGAGGACTAGGTAGATGCAGAATAAAATCAACCGATTAAGACTATTATGGGGAGTGGCAATTGCACTGAGTGCTGCTATTCCTCTGGCTGCACACGCGGCTAAGGTAAGTTTTAGTGAGTTTTGCCCTCAGTTTACTGGTCAATGGGTGGGCGATGCCGCCAAAGTGGGGGAAGTGCCACGAAAAGTCACAGTCACCGGATTTTGCTCCCATGATAAGCGGCAGCTGTTATTGTCTGTCAGTGTTGGCACGCGTGCGCCCTATAGTGAAACCTGGTGGTTTAGGGAGCAGGGCGAGCAAGTGTTGTTGACCTATTACGATGGCGTGTCCCAAGAGAAGCAGCAGGTCTTTAGCTTATATCGTCAAAATGGCGATTATTCTTTGCTGGGTGAGGGCGTGGTTACTGCTCGGTCTGCGTTAATTCAATTACTGTTCGAGGCAAAGGGGGCGGGTGCTCAAGCTAACGCATGGCAATGGACGCAGAATATTCAATATTTAGACGATGATGTTGATCGCTATCAGCTTTTTCGCGGGATAGAGATGACGCCAGTCGCGCCATCTCCTTAGCCGCAAATCCGCGATTTACCTTCGATAGCGCTTAAAGTGCGCCTTCAAACCCAAGCTGACGCCACGCTTCATAGCTGATAATTGCCACTGCATTAGACAGATTCAAGCTACGGCTGGTGGCCGCCATGGGGATGCGTAGTCTCTGTTCAGTGGGGATGGATTCGATAATCGCCATCGGTAAGCCTCGGGTTTCTGGGCCGAATAGCAGCACATCGTCTTTGGCAAAACTCAGCTCAGTATGCGGGCGACTCCCCTTAGTGGTGCAGGCCATAATGCGCTTGCCAGCCATGGCTTCGAGGAAAGTATCGAAGTCTTTATGGCGAGTCACATTGGTTAAGTCGGCATAGTCCAAACCCGCGCGGCGTAGCTTTTTCTCTTCTAGATCAAAACCTAATGGCTCAATCAAATGCAGCTGGCAGCCATTGTTTGCGCAAAGGCGAATGATATTACCTGTGTTAGGTGCGATTTCTGGCTCATAGAGTGCGATATGGAACATACTGGCCCGCCTGTAGAAAATGACGGCCGATTATACGGCAAACTGTGCCCAAGCGCAGTGTCTGTTGTGGGTGGATTTGGCTAAGTTCATGCAATAGAGGTTGTGATAGGTGGAATTGTTATCTCAAGGCTTGCCTGTTTTATTATCTCAAAGTAATATATCTCAACATCAAGATACTTTTTAGGAAGTCATTATGCCCTTTATTATTGCGTTACTCGCTCCTGTATTTTGGGGGACGACCTATGCGTTAGTGAGTCTCTACTTACATGACATGTCGCCCTACTGGGTAGCCGTGTGGCGTGCCTTGCCTGCGGGGATATTAATGCTGATGCTGCGTCCTCGTTTGCCAACTTTGGTTTGGTCAAAGCTTGGTTTGCTGGCTTTTTGTAATATCGGTGCCTTCTTCACTTTGCTATTTATCGGCGCGTATCGTTTGCCGGGCGCGGTGGCGGGAACCTTAGGGGCTACTCTGCCGCTCATCTTCTTAATACTGGCTTGGCTCATTGATAAAAAACGCCCAGGAATGAAGTGGTTATTATTAGGTTTGATGGGATTAGGTGGGGTCATTTTACTGCTTAACCCTTCGGCGGATCTCGATCCTATCGGCGTACTTTGCATGCTGAGTGCCACGACGTTAATTGCCTTTTCTTCTCGCTGGATGCAAAAGTGGGATGTGGGTGACTTTTTAGTGCTGACCGCGTGGCAGCTATTATTGGGCGGTTTGATGCTGATCCCACTGGCTTGGTTTATGGCAGGGCCACCGCAGCTACCGAGTATGACGCTTGTACCTTCACTGATATGGTTAGTGATTGCCAACACCGCCGTTGCCTATTGGGCTTGGCTGTCGTCTATGAGAAACTTAGGGCCAGAAATCATGGGTATGGTCGCTTTAGTCAACCCTGTGGTTGCCGTATCATTAGGGGTCATGATTGTGGGGGAAACTTTAGATATGCGCCAATGGATGGGAATAGCTGTGATTTTATTGTCACTGTTATTGATGAAGTTGCCGCAGAATTTAAGGTTAAATCCATTTAAAAAAGTGCAACCCTAGTCATTATTTTGGGGTGAATGAGGCATAGATGCTAAAACGTTTGGATCTGAATTTACTGCCCGTACTCGAAATTCTACTTGAGGAGCAAAGCGTGACCGCTGCTGCTGCGCGGTTGCATTTGAGCCAGTCGGCGGTGAGTAAACAGCTGACACGTCTGAGGGAAGTGTTTGATGATCCTTTATTTGAACGTACCGCCTACGGCCTAAAACCGACACCCAAGGCTTTGTCACTCGCGCCTGAGTTGCGCCAATGCTTACAGCAATTGGCGCAATTTACTCGGCCGGACACCTTCGAACCCGCCTTGAGCCAACGACAGTTTAGAATGCATTTGGTCGAAACCACCTATTCACTGACCTTTCCCCATTTTATGCCCATGTTGCTCACTCAAGCGCCCGGTGTGAGTCTCAATTGCCAAACGTGGCGACTCGATACCATGGACAGATTACTGCGCTGCGACATCGACTTAGCCATAGGTTGCCGCGAGTGGGACGAGCGCTCGCCCATGCATGTGAATAATATTCCCGATGACTTATGCCATGTTGAGTTAGTGCAGGATTATCCCGTGTGTTTGATGCGTCGTGATCATCCGGCGTTAACACAAGAGTGGAATTTAGATACCTTCTTGAGTTATCGCCATCTGCAAGTGGCCTTTGGCGGTTTAGAGCATTGGTTGCTGGATGATGTGTTGCAACTCGAGGGCCGTAAACGGGATATTGCCGTGAATATGACCGACTTTCAGAGTGCTCTCACCCTGTGTGAACAGAGCGATTTAATCCTCTGCGCACCTTCGCGCTATGCCTTGGCTGTGATGAAGTCTTTTGAGCTTCAGTCTTTACCATCACCCATCAAGCTGATCCCCGGTGCGTATTTATTGATGTGGCACAAACACTTCGAACACGACTTGAGCCATAAATGGCTGCGAGAGTTGATTATTAGCCAAGTGCTGCGTTCGATTACACTTCAGATTTAGGCCGTTTTGGTGCGGCTAACCAAGTGATTAATGCGGGCAAGATATTTTGCCCATCTGTTAAGCCTTGCTGATAGACAGCGGTTACTTTACCGATATTGCGATCGAGCCGCGATAGATTAAGTGGTTGCGCTGGGCGGATCACAAAGGCTTTATTATTCGCAACGGCTTGGTTTAACTCGACTAATGCTTGATTATAAACACGATGGCGTTCATTTAGCGCATGGGCAACGGCGGGATAGTGTTTATAGGTTTTGCGGGCTAACCAATTCATTTTCATCGCGGATTTTTGATAATGCTCATCTTGAGTCAGGATCACGACTTGGCGTGCGTAACTGTCCTTTCGTGATTGCGCTACTGGTATCGGTTCGCCGATGCCGCCATCGAGGTAAGGATTTTGGTTGATCACGCTGGGTTTAGACATAAAAGGCAGGCTAGAGGAGGCAATGAGCACGTCGAGCAATTTATCGTGTTCATTAAAATCGGCCATCCCAAAGTAATCGGTTTTTCCTGTGTTGCAGTTAAAGGCGCCGACCTTGAATTCGGTATTACTATTTAAAAATGTATCAAAATCAAATGGCAGCAACTCATAAGCCATGCGACGGTAGGTAAAGTCTGTATTGACATAATTACCCGTTGCCAGCCAATGGCGGATGCCCATATAGCGTTTGTCATTGAGATATTGCTGCTGAATGTGGAGATTGCGACCAAATTGGCGGGATACATAGGACGCGGGATAAATGGCACCTGCAGATACCCCAATTACATAGTTGAAGTGAAGTGACTGCTGTAAAAACGCGTCTAATACACCTGCGGTATAAATGGCCCTGAGGCCACCACCTTCCAACACTAAGGCCACATCTTTCATCGAGTTACATCTTTTTATCGGTTTATCACCGCAGAATACCCCAGCTTAGCGCAGAAATGAATGCGTGTAAGGTATCCTCAAGATGCGTGACCAACATCAAGATGATGTGACTTTTTCTTAGTTTTAATTGGTAAGATATTGGTTACGTTATCGTTTACACCATCTTTTTGATGGCCCAGGTTAACATGATAGGCTTGGTGAAAATCTGCCTGACTAAAGTATTGGCTAAGTGCATTGAGTGCTTCTTTCACTTTTGCGGGCTGCTTATCTCGCGCCGACGTTACGCTATAAACACTGTAGGTATTGAGTGACCATTCGGGTAATAGGGTGACCAGTTGGCCGCTTTCGAGGTATTTATGCACTTCAGGTTCGGGCAGAGCGGCAAATCCTAGACCATCGAGTGTGAGTTGAATTAACGCCTGCATATTGTTGACGCTAATTCGCTGGCTTGTCAGTTCAAAACACTCTTGGCTGAAGGCGTGGGTTAAGATATCGCCTTTAGCATAAGTGTGATAGATCCGATTTATTTCAGCTAACTCCGTTGGGTGGCTAAGGTTTTTATGCATTGGCAGATAATTGGGGGAGGCGCACAGTAACATACGCCAATCGGCTAAATGGCGGGCAATTAAGTTGGAATCCGATAAGGGGCCGATGCAAATCGCCAGATCGATACCGTCGTTGACTATATCTATCGGGCCATCTTGCAGCAGTAAATTCAAACTTATCTGTGGATGTGCTGCCAACAGGTAATTAAAAGGTTCGCTTAACAGGCCGCCGCCAAATCCTATAGGCGCGGCAATCTTTAATTCCCCTGATGGAATACCTTTCAAGTTATTAAGTTTCTGCTCTGTGCTTTCGACTATCGCTATGACCTTGCGGCAATTCTCATAGAACAAACTGCCCGCTTCGGTGAGTGTGAGGTTGCGGGTATTGCGGTGGAACAGGCTGATCCCCATGTCCATTTCGAGCTTGGTCACTTGCTGACTTACCGCCGACGAGCTGAGATTTAATTGCTGCGCTGCGGCACTCATTGAGCCCTTTTCTGCGATTGTCGCAAAAACGATCATCCCTTTGATCATGTTTTTATTCATTTTTAAGTAACTCTTACAAGTGAATACCTAAAGTCTAACTTGAGCTGATTGTAACATAGAGATACATTGCCGTATTGAAAATTGTTCTCATTTACAATCTTTGCTCTAATGGAGACTTGTCGGTTATGTTGTTAAGTCGTAAGAAGTACCTCGCTCAAGTGATCACCGCTTTATGTTTGTTGCCCACAGTACCAGTAACAAATGCCCTTGCGGATACCGCGTCAGATAAAGAAAAGATGATGGAAAGAATCGTGGTGACTGCATCGGGATTTGAACAGCAAATTCGTGATGCGCCAGCTTCTATCAGCGTGATCACCCGTGAGGATCTGGATAACCGCTTCTACCGCGACTTAACCGATGCCATGTTAGAAGTGCCCGGCGTAGTGATTACGGGCGGTGCAGACCGTCAGGATATCAGTCTGCGGGGCATGGGTAGCCAATACACGTTAATTTTAGTGGATGGTAAACGCCAATCCTCGCGCGAGACACGGACCAACAGTGACGGCCCAGGCGTTGAAGGCGCTTGGACGCCACCATTGGCTGCTATCGATAGAATTGAGATCGTTCGTGGGCCTATGTCGTCACTTTATGGTTCGGATGCCATTGGTGGGGTAATTAACATTATCACTCGCAAAGTGCCAAACGAGTGGCAGGGTGAGGTACGACTCGACAGCACTTTGCAGGAAAAGTCTGACTCGGGAAATGTGTATCAAGGCAACTTTTTCGTCAACGGTGGTTTGATCAAAGATCTGCTAGGGATGCAACTTTATGGTCAATATACTCAGCGTGAAGAAGATCAAATCTATGGTGGTTACCGAGGTCGCGATGCGACTAACTTGACCGCGAGATTTGCGCTCACACCCAATGAAAATCACGATATCATGTTTGAAGTTGGCACTTCTAACCAAGAACTCGACAGCAGTTTAGGTAAAACAGTCACACCGTTAGCACCGGGCGAAGCCTGTGGTCGTCGCGGTTGCCCTGAATCTTCAACGACAGAATATGAAAACAGCACTTTCTCCCTTTCACATACAGGTCGTTGGGACTTTGGTACTTCGGATAGTTATATCAAGCATGAAGTGTTTGATAATAAATCCCGTAAGATGAAAATCACTAACACGGATGCGCAATCTAGCCTTATCACTACGTTAGGCCAAAGTCATACAGCGACCTTTGGTGCAGCATTCAACCATCAAGATCTAACCGACGAAACAGGTAACCAAGTGAGTGACTTAACTGATATTAGTCGCAAACAATGGTCGGTGTTTTCTGAGGATGAATGGCGCATTGTCGATAACTTTGCTCTGACCATGGGGCTGCGTTTGGATGATGATGAAAACTTTGGTAATCATGTCAGTCCGCGCGTTTATGGCGTGTGGGGATTAACCGACAGCACCACCTTAAAGGGCGGTGTATCAACAGGGTTTAGGGCGCCGAGTTTACGCCAGACAGTGCCCGACTGGGGACAAGTCAGCCGTGGTGGCAACATGTACGGTAATCCAGATTTACAACCTGAAACTTCAGTTAACTACGAGTTAGGTCTGTATTCTGATCTGACCGAGAGCATTACCGCCAGCGCGGGTGCGTTCTATAACGAGTTTAATGACAAGATCACCCGCGTTGCCTGTCCTGCGACTCAATGTACTGATGGTCCAAATCAATTTGGTTCTAATCCAACGACTTATGTGAACGTCGACGAAGCTGTGACCCAAGGGATTGAACTGAGTATCGACTATCGCATTCGCTCAAACTTGAGTTTGACGGGTAACTATACCTATACGGATTCGGAGCAAAAGACAGGTGTTTATAAAGGTAGCCCATTAAATCAATTGCCTAAGCATTTGATCCAAGCGTCTTTCAACTACGAGCCTATTGATAATTTAAGCACTTGGTTGAGGGTGAACTACCGTGGCGAAGAGAGCCAACCGACGACTGGACCTTCATCGAGCAGTTTAATCGCGCCTTCTTATACTCTGCTGGATTTGGGGGCTAACTACCAGTTGAACGATAGCCTGAAATTTAGCGCGGGCATTTATAACGCCTTTGATAAGGAAATTACCCAAGAAGAATACGGTTATATCGAAGATGGCCGCCGTTACTGGTTAGGTATGACCTATAGTTTTTAAATTAAAAATAGCGAGTTATAAAGAAGCCAGCACTTAGCTGGCTTCTTTTTTGATTATTCAAAATTCGGTTTACGAATAAACAGGACGCTGAGATCTTGCTTTGGCGTGAACTGTTTTTGCTGGAACTCAAAGGTGAGTGGGTCAGTTTTTTTAAGCTCGCCATCAAAACACAGGCTAATGAGATCAGTGGGCTGGGATTTTTTCAGGGTGAGTTTGAAGTCCTTAATCGCCCCTTGCCAGTTATTCGCCGTGACCAAAATATAGCTAAGGTGGCTCCATTCCACGCCATATTCAACATCTTCGCCGTCTTGTTTGACAACGAGATTACGCTTCCGAATACCTTGTTTGGCGCTTTCATCTAAACAGGCAAGTTCAGTGTAAGTATCAATAATACTACTGGCAGTATCGGGGATGCCCGTTGAGAGGCTTGGCGTGTAGCTATGGCTGATAGCGACAGATTGGCCCGCGGGAAAGGTTTGTTCCCACACAAAGTAATCACTTAGGGTAAAGGCGATTTGTTGGTCCTCATCCAACCATTGCTTGGGGAGCGCGGGTTTGCCCTCGGGGACTTCGGCATATTCGGCAAAGTAAGCGACTTCATCTACACCCCAGCCAAGCTGTTTCAGCTCGGTTGAAATATCGGTTTTATCGGCAAGTTGGGCAACCAGCCTGTGCTGAGTTGGCTGGGTTTTGCCATTCACTTTAAGGGTGAAGTTATCAATACTGCTGTGATCGGCGGAGCCAAAAAACATTGGTGGCATGGGGAAGGCGATGGGGACGATAAGATCCTGTGAACTGGTGTTGGTAAACACATAATCAACCCTGACTTCGGTCTCGCTGATGAAGAGGGACTCTTTATCCATACTGATATTAGGCTGATATTTCAAGGTAATAGAGCCATTAGCATCGCCAAAACTGCTGTCGTTGGCAGAGGCAGTTTCTCCGTAGACGAGTAAAACTATAGCAAAAAGGGGTATGGCTAAGTGTGCTGACATGAACTTCTTAACTCTAGTTGGATGCTTTAAGTATCAATGGGGAACGATTATTGCGCGCGGGCGAGGTCGATGGCCGCACTTATCGCATTTCGCGCTTGTGGGCTATTTTTCCAGCAAGTGGTGCGCAGCATGCTGGCGACTAAGTTAGCAATATCATCCACTTCGTGTTGGGCGAGTTGTTGCAGCGAGCTGATGCCAATTTCTTCGAAGCGTTTAATTACCGTAGGGCCAACGCCTTTGAGTGCTAATAAGGCTTGTTTTTCTTGTTCATTAAAACCCATAACGAATACTCCTTTATTGTTGGGATTGTGCTCAATTAATAGTACTGGGCAAGATTACCTTTAAACCGAGTTAACAAAAAGGCCCTCGAAGGGCCTGTTTAGTCTTTATGAATCAACAATCATCAATAAGTGTTACATATCGCAGGGTTTGAGTGGCTTACGCAATTGAGCGCGCACGTTGTCCATGCCTGAGTAAAACTCTTTCATCATCAATAGACCCATCATCTTGCCGTTATCGGTGACGATCAGATTGTCTGGATCTGTTGGGTCGTTTTTGATGGCGCCAATCAGTTTCATCGAGGTCATTTCTTTAAATAAGGCGGTATCTAAATTGACGCCAAAGGTTTCGCGGAAATATTTACGCGATAAACGGCCGGAGAACATGCCCAGCAAAAAGCGATATTGCATCACGTCTTTTTTGCTGTAGTTCTTTTGTTGCTCGACACCCATTTGACCCGCTGCGATGCGTTCTTGGTACTTACGTAGCGAGAAAGTGTTCACATAAAGCGTGTCATTTAAGAAACTAAATGAGCCCGAACCTACCCCTAAATATTCGTCGTAATCAATAACGTATTCGTCAAATCCTTCGTCATCGGTTTTACCAAATGCCCATGCAGATAATTGATTATATTGACCATTAAGACTGTTTAATATTTGGCGATATTGGTTTGCCATATCCGCTTGCGGCGCCGCTAATTTGCCTTTAACACTCTTACGGGTTTGATGAGTGATCATCAGCGGATAGGTGGTAATTTGTCTTGGGTCTAAGCGCGATGCCATGTCGAGATCGTGTTGGATCACTTCATCGGTTTGGCCGCGGAAACCAAAAATCAGGTCGACGTTGATAATAGGGAATAACTCTTTGGCACCCATGATCTTGTCGAAGGTTTGCTGACCCGTGCCGAATTTATCGAGTCGGTCGGTCATTTTTAAAATATCATCATTAAAGCTTTGCACGCCGATAGACATGCGATCCACTAAGCCTTTGAGCTGTTTAAAGCCTGGGCTGTCTAAATGCTGTGGATCGGACTCGCAGGAGACTTCTTTAATGCTAGGAAATAGGGTTTTAGCGTGTTCTATGGTACGGGCTAATTCGTCTTCTAATACCGTGGTGGTACCACCACCAATGTACATAGATTCAAAGTCATAGCCGAGGGCCTTGACCATTTCCATCTCTTTACGTAATGAGATGAAGTAGGCACGCGCCTTGTCTTCCTTAAACATAAAACGGTGGAAGGTACAGTAAGAGCACAGGGTATGGCAGAAGGGAATATGTGCGTATAGCATATATTTTTTGCCTTCAACCGGTGCTGGCATCATTTCTGCGGAAAGCGTATCGAGGCGAAGATTCTTATCGACATAGTACTGCATGACCCGTTCCATCGAGCCGAGCATCCAGTTAGGGACGGTAATATTCGCTTGATAAGGCGTTGCGATAGCGCCGCTGAGCGTTTGAATAACTGATGACATAACGATTCCTATCTGAGAGTGCTAACCGTAAACACCGAAATTGCTTTAGGTAATTCACGACCACCTAGCGCAATAAGACTACCTCGTATGTAATTGTTAAAACGTGAACTGGTTATAAGTTACGGTTTCCTAACAAGGAAATCACGGGCTTTTTGTTAAGCAGATCATGTTTTAGCGATTGAGAATGCATTTTTATCATGCATTTTTTAGCGGAATTTATTGTAGATTTGCGGGGTTAGCTTGCCGGGTCAGTCTAAATGCTGAGATTGAAAATCACCATTCTAGGCATTTTGTTGCTGGCGGATTAGCGCTTGTCTATCCAAGGGACGGCTGTCATCATCCGAACGATAAAAATAACCTCTTGATGTAAAGGGCCCACTATGTTGGCAAACGTAAACCGCTTCTTCCCGCTGTTGGCAGTGATAGGCGCAATGACAGCTTATCTGATGCCGAGTTGGTTTACTGAGCTTAAATCCGCCATAGTGCCGCTGTTGGTAGTCATCATGCTATCTATGGGGCTCACTTTAGATCTTCAGGATTTTGCTAATGCATTCAAACAGAAACGTGCTGTACTCGCAGGACTCGTGCTGCAATTTTCTGTCATGCCGCTCAGTGCATTATTGATCAGCCTGTTATTAGGGTTAGATAGGGAACTCACCATAGGCATGGTGTTGGTGGGCAGTGTTGCAGGCGGCACCGCCTCTAATGTGGTCTGTTATTTAGCGAAAGGCGATGTGGCTTTATCGATAACCATGACGGCACTATCAACCTTAGCGGGCGTGGTGTTAACACCACTGATTATTAAGCTGTTGATTGGGGAGATGATCGATATACCCTTCGCCGATATGCTGCTGAGTTTAGTGAAAATTGTGCTGATCCCTGTCAGCGTTGGCGTGATTATCAATCATTTTTTTAAATCGCTGGTGGCTAAAGTCGCTCCTGCATTGCCACTGATTTCTATCTTGGCAATTGTGATGGCGATTACGATTATCGTGGCGTTAAATGCCAATCAGTTTGATAAAGTTGGCCCCATTATTCTGCTTGCCGTGTTCTTACATAATGGTCTTGGTCTCGCTTTAGGCTATTTCTGCTGCCGTTTATTAGGCTTTAACCACACAGTCTGTAAAACTATCTCCATCGAAGTTGGCCTACAAAACTCCGGTCTCGCCACTGCTTTATGTATTAAATTCTTTAGCCCCATTTCTGCCATTCCCAGCGCGATATTCTCGATATGGCATAATTTGTCTGGCGCCATGTTGGCGGGATATTGGGCGAGGGAATCGCAAGATTAATACCAATCGTATTAAATATCTGTTCATTCAGCGGGAGTTCAACGCGCTTTAGACAAGGCGAAGGCTTGAAGGCATAGTGGTGCTCTGTCGAAAGCCTTGAACGCAGTATAAAGCGCTTTGCCATGCAGTTAACATCAGCCGCCCTTCGGGAGCCACACAGGCATCCCACTCCCGTGTTGCATAGACTTAAAAGGGAATAACCATTTCTGCGTCAATGCGCCTTGGATTGAGATGCCTGTGAGGCTCTGAACTGATTAGATATTTAATGTGATTGGTATAATGTTGCTGTCGAAAATAGATAATGTCTGTGGCCTAGCAAGCGCGGCCACAGGCTTAAAATGCTGTGACTAATTAACCGGTAATGGGGTCTCGACAGGCATGAGTGTTAGCTGCAAGATATTTTCTTGCCGGCTTAATGCCAGTGGCAGTGTGTAGTTGGGAAAGCGTAATCCGAATACGGCACCTTGTTGTAACAAGTGATACAGCTGATCTGTCATGGTAATCGTTAAACTGGCGCAGCCATGTTCATCGACTCTGCCTTCTAGTGGTAAGGCGATTTTGTCAGCTAAGGTTAGATACGCCGCCATACGCCAGTGAGAGTTTTCTCCAATATTGTATGTGCTGCCATGCAGTTGGTTGTAGCCTAAACCACAGGCCTGCAAGCTTAATTGGGTTTTGGCCGCTGTTGGCAGCGAAATAATCTGTTGTCGCTGCTGTGCCAGAAACGTGCCCCACGCTATCCGATGAATAACTGAGTCCAGTGAGATGGGAACATACTGTTCTTGCTGTTTTAGTGCATTAAAGCGGGCAATGCCCTGTTCCAATTTCGTGAGATCATTTTCGTATTCTAGTTGTGCATTAAGCAGATTATATGCGGGCGTTTTAGCTTGTTCCATGCCGGCTAACGCTGCTTTCTCGTAGTATGCCAGTGCTCGCACTTTATCGGCTTCTGCGCCCAAACCGCGCTCTTCCATGCTGCCTAAATGATAGTTAGCGATGGCAACTTGATGCTTAGCACCTTGTAAAAATGCGGCTTTCGCACCGCTGTAGTCATTTTCATTTAACAGTAGGGCGCCGTAGTTTGTCCACGCCGTACCGTCATCTGCTGCCATACCCAATTCTAGCCACTTTATGGCTTGCTGGCGTAACTGCGGGATGTTGAGGCTTTCTCTTTCGTTGCCGACACTTTGCATCGCCATTAAATAAGCACGCAGATACTCGCGTGAGGCATTATCCAGATAGAGGTTATCGGGCTGGAGTTCAAAGGCTTGCCCAAAGTAACTCCCCGCTTGCTGCGCCGCAGTGATTGCTTTCGCTAGATAGAACCTTGAGCTGGGATCTGCCGGACTGTGTGCTCGTCCTAGGTTATATAAGGTCGGTAGTTTAAGACCCCGCGCCAGCGCTTCTTCTAACAAGGGGATGGCCTGCATTTTTCGATCATTATCCAGCGCCATGCTGCCTAGATTATGGCTGGCACGGGCCGAACCTAAGGCTCTGGCTTGTTCATAGTATTGGCTGGCGGTGGCATTGTCTTGCGTGACGCCACGGCCGAGATGGTAGGCTTTACCCAGTAAGAATAACGCCTCAGCATTGTTCTCTGCTGCTTGCTGCTGTGCTTGTTGCAAGAAAGCGTTGTATTGTTGTTGCTCAAATAGCTGTTCCAGCGCGGACTTTTCTGCAGTTGCTGCAAAGCTTACGGTCAACAGTAATAGGAGAGTAGCAATAGTGAATATCTTCATAACATCCTTGTCGTTAAGCGGGTACTTGTAAGCGGTAGTGCTAGTGAAGTTGTTTAACGTAGAGGCTTGTTATGCTACAAGCAAGCCTTGTGGTTTACCACTGTGTTATGGACAGGCGGATGAATTGCAGCGGTAGCACTGCCGTGTGTTGGCGTTACATGGAAGCCGACGATAGCTAATCGTTGATTAGCTGAGTCCGAAGTTTTTTAGTGGTATTCAATATTGTGGGAGATGGGCAATACGTATCTTCATTCCTGAACTATAGGCTTCACGCTCTTATTATTGCTTTAGTACAGTTGACACTGAATCAATTTAATCATTTTTTGGTAAATAATTTTTATAAAAATATAGTATTAATAATAATAGATTATTTTTCTTGGCTGCGATTTATATTGCAGGTGTGTGTTTCGCTTTATATCTCATCTAAAAATCTGACAGCCCAATAATTTTTGTTATTAGGCCGCAGATTTAAAAGCTTTTTTTAGGGAGCCTAAACCTAAAGCTTAAAATGCGAGACCACGCCGACGAGTTGTTCCTTTGTCGCGGCCAAAGAGGTTGCGCTATTGAGGGTGGCTTTACCGCTTTGATTCAGTTCATCGACCATTTCACGAATGGTGGCCAGATTACGGTTTATCTCTTCGGTCACAGCGCTTTGCTCTTCTGCTGCGGTGGCGATTTGATTACTGAGCCCATTAATATCGAACACATAAGTGGTCAGGGTATCGAGATTTTCCGTTACCAGATTGGTGGTATCTGCGGCTTGTTGGCAACTGTGTTTAGTTTGCTCCATTGCGGTTACGGCGGCATTGGCACCAAGATAAAGTTGTTCCAGCATCTGGTTGATTTCTGCGGTACTTGCTTGCGTGCGCGCGGCCAGTGAGCGAACTTCATCGGCGACAACAGCAAAGCCTCGACCTTGTTCACCTGCACGGGCGGCTTCGATGGCTGCATTAAGCGCTAGCAGATTGGTTTGATCGGCAATTTCACCTATTACATTCAAAATCGCGGCGATATGACGAGTATTTTCGTTCATATCATTAATCGCATCAGCGGCGACATCGACTTTAGCGACCAAGGCAATCACAGTGTTGGCAGCTTGTTCAACGGCTTTCTTCGATTTATCCGCTTGCGCATTTGCTTGTTGAGTAAACTGGGCTGCAGATGCTGCATCACCCGCGACATTATGGGCCGTGGCGCTCATTTCAGTCATGGCTGTCACGACTTGGTCGGTTTCAACGGCGTGGATTTGCAGTGCATGATTATTGGCATTTGACTGTACATTCAATTGCCCAATTTGGTCGGACATATGATCCGAGGCTTGGGTAATTTCAGACATAATTTCACGTAGATTACCTATCACGCTGTCGAGATCTTCTGCGAGTGAGCAGAGCTCATTTTGTCCTTTAATATTTGTTTTATGAGTTAGGTCGCCATGGGCAAGACGTTCCATTACCCGTTTTATCTCATTGATTATGTGGACGAGTTGTTTACTCATAATGAGGGCGCTGAAGAGTGACGCTACAATCGCGAACAAGATCAATCCCAGTAGGATGCTTTCTGTTGAGGTGACTTTATCTTCAGCTTGTTTGCCTAACTCATGATTTCGCTGAGTGATCAGCGTGACTAATTGGTTGATTTGATTACTGACATTAGGCCCGAGCGCAGCACGCTCAGCGGTTAGCTCAGGTACTGCTCCAGTTTGTTTAGCGAGTGCCAGTTCTTCTTGGTAGAGACGAACATAATGTTCTGTTTGTGGTAAAAGAGTGTGAATAGCTTGAGCATCAGCGCCCATGAAGTCGGTATTAAATTTGGTCAGTTGAGAGACGAGTTGTGCGACCTTATGTTGTTGATCGGCGATAGCTTTACCGTTGTGGACTAAGGTGGCTAAGCGCAGCTCAAAAAAGGATTCTCGTACTGTAGTGAAAGTTTCTGCGAGCTGAGTGTTGTCGACTAGGCTTTTACTGGTCTCACCGAGTTCGTTAAAACTGCGATAGCACGAAATACCTATGATGATCAGTAAGATACTTGTAAACACTGATGGCAATGCCGTCAATGTACTGGTTTTGGCATTTTTAAACATGGTGACCTTCTAGGATAAAAAGCAGCAATGCGTAATTTAATTACGCTTTAGGTAATTTTAGCGTGTGCGTGAGCTAGCCAGCAAGAGAGTATTTTATGGAAATGTCTACTAAGATACTGTTTTTAATTGAATTGTTTTATTGGTGTTGCATCTGGTTGGTTGCTAAGTTACGAAATGTTGTGTTGTTTAAGTTCAATTTTTATCTAGATGATTGTTTTTATTATTAAATAACTATGATACATGCAATTTTTTTACAGTGATTTAGCATTTAAATTGGTCTTTGTGATCTCGTACTCAAATGCTACAAATGATTCAAAATGTAATTCAGACATATACTTAAAGCCGATGACTAATGCTGAAATAAAAGCCCCCGCCAGTAGTGATTGACGGGGGCTCTACGTTTGCTAGTGGCTAAGTATTTTTTGGAATACCTACAACTAGATTCCAGTCTTATTCTTTATATTTAAGCGTGCCGTTGGCTTTGATTTCATCAAACCATAGGTTGTGATGTTGGCTTGCCCAGTTTTCATCACAGTAGCCTGACACCATACATTCCATACCACCTTCTGACATCACAGTTGCCATGAAGATGTGTACGATAGAGAAAGCACAGATCACGATAGCGCTCACTGAATGCAGTACCAGGGCGATCAAGCTTAATGTACGGCTTGGCTCGAACAGGTTAGGGAAGAGTAATAACATGCCCGAGGCCGAAATCACTAATCCAAACAGGGCAAATGCCCAGAACCACATTTTCTCGCCCGCGTTAGCAAAACCTGCATCTGGGTGCTTACCTTTGAACGGACCAAAGTTAATGTAACCGCCTACTACCATGAACCACTTTACGTCGTACATTTTTGGCAGTTGGTTTTTCGCCCATAGGGTGGTCATCAATGCCCAACCTATCATGAAGGGAATCGCCATCACGTCATGGATTTGCTTCGCGCCATAGACGATTGCTTCCCAGATGCCTTCGCCCAACCAAGGTTGGAAGAAGAAGCGACCAGCCAGCAAGGTTAAGCCTGTTAAAATCAACAGTAAGCATGGAATCGCGCCTAACCAGTGGATTGAAACATCAAACTTAGACCAGCGATGCACTAACTTGCCTGAAAAACCATGGTGCAGCTTGGAGATGCCATTCACCTTGATAAATAGGACAAAGATAATGATCATACCGAATAGTGCTGCCATTAAGGCGGGCGCTAACCAGTCGCTACGCAGCTCCAATACCCGTAAATCATAGGTATTGATCGGCTGAGCATGAAACTCACTTTGGGAGGTAGTGTATCCCGTGGCACCATCCTTCAGTTGCGCCCAGATTTGGGCATCAGACTGTTGAACTTGATTCGCCAGTTCATCACCACCATTGGCTATACACACAGCACTAAATAACAGTGCTATGGCTAAACCTATGTGTTTGAACCATTTGTTCATCATACATCCTCTCTCACTTAGTCGCGCCTACCTAGATAGGCGCTAAGCTAAGTCTGTGGACAGATCCTGTTGACCTGAATTAATTCCAAGCCGCGTTTTTAGCACCACGATAAGCCACACGCTCACGGAAGATGCTTGAAACCACTTCGGCATCACCCGCTAACAGTGCTTTAGTCGCGCACAGTTCTGCACACATAGGCAGTTTGCCTTCGGCAATACGGTTTGAACCGTATTTTTGGCGTTCTGCATCTGAGTGGTTTTCTTCTGGGCCACCGGCACAGAAGGTACATTTATCCATCTTACCGCGGCTACCAAAGGCACCTTTTTTCGGGAACTGAGGTGCGCCAAATGGACAGGCGTACAGGCAGTAACCGCAACCAATACAGGCATCTTTGTCGTGTAGCACTATGCCGTCGTCAGTTCTGTAGAAGCAGTTTGCTGGGCAAACCGCCATACAAGGTGCATCTGAGCAATGCATACAGGCGACAGAGATTGAGGCTTCACCACGTTGACCATCGTTGATTGTCACTACGCGGCGGCGTTGGATCCCCCACTCGAGAGCGGAGTCGTTTTCGTTTTTACAGGCAGTGACACAACCGTTACATTCGATGCAGCGCTTGGTATCACACAAAAATTTCATTGTAGCCATAATGGCAATTCTCCTAGCTTAAGCTGCACTTACGCTTTAACAATCTGACAGAGTGATGCCTTGGTTTCCTGCATTTGTGTCACAGGGTCATAACCATAGGTCAGCGCAGTGTTACAAGATTCACCAATAACGTAAGGCACTGTTCCCTCTGGATAATTAGGCGCCAAACTTTCTCCGTGCATCACACCCGCAAAGTGGTATGGCATAAAGGTAACGCCGGGTTTTACCCTTGGGGTAACCATGGCTTGCACCTTAATACGGCCACCTTCGGCGCCTTCTAACCAGACGTCTTCACCGTTACGAATACCGCGATCGGCAGCGTCGGCAGGGCTTATCTCAACGAACATTTCCTGTTGAAGTTCAGCCAGCCAAGGGTTGGAGCGAGATTCTTCACCACCACCTTCGTATTCAACCAGACGACCCGATGTCAGTACCAGCGGGTACTTGCCGCTCATGTCTTTGTCTTGGATAGACTTATACAGCGTAGGGAGACGGTGTACTTGCATGTCGTCATAGGTTGGGTATTTCGCCACTAAGTCACGACGTGCTGTGTATAACGGTTCACGGTGTACAGGGACTTGGTCAGGGAAAGTCCATACAATACAACGAGCTTTAGCATTACCAAAGGGGATACAACCGTGCTTGATCGCCACGCGCACTATGCCGCCTGACAAATCTGTTTTCCAGTTTTTACCTTCGGCTTCCGCTTTTTCCTCTGCCGTCAGATCATCCCACCAACCCAATTGTTTGAGCATATCGGCAGTAAATTCTGGGTAACCGTCTTGAATTTCAGCGCCTTTAGAATAAGTGCCATCGGCTAAAATGCTTTGACCCTTATATTCAACACCGTAACGGGCGCGGAAGTTACCACCGCCGTCTTTAACGTGTTTGGCTTGGTTATAGAGGATTTGAGTGCCAGGGTGCTTAGCTTCTGGCGTGCCCCAACATGGCCAAGGTAAACCGTAGGTTTCGCCTTTAGCTGGGCCACCTGCGGCTTCCAACGTCTTGTTGCTGAAAGTGCCCCAGTTTTGGGTGTGTAACTTGATACGCTCAGGGCTTTGACCTGTCATACCGATAGTCCACATACCGCGGTTGATTTCACGGGTGATTTCTTCAATCACAGGTAAACCATTTTCAATTGCGATGCGTTTAGTGTACTGCTCGGCAATACCCAGTTTTTGGGCTAAACGGTACATGATTTCGATGTCGGTTTTAGACTCGAACAGTGGCTCGATGACTTGCTCACGCCACTGGATAGAACGGCCTGAGTTAGATACTGAACCGTGAGTCTCAAACTGAGTTGCCGCAGGCAGCAGATATACGCCATTCTTACGACGGTGCATAACACCAGCCATCGTTGGGAATGGGTCGACAACGACGACTGTGTCCATCTTGTCTAAGGCATCACGCACTTCACGCTGACGGGTTTCAGTGTTGACCGATTGTCCCCAGAAAAACGCCATACGGATATTATCTTTCTGCGCTAACTTGCTCTTATCTTCTAACACACCATCGTGCCAACGAGAACAAGGGATACCCGGTGTCGTCATTGGATCTTTGCCAAGGTAGGCTGTTTGATCGAAACGACCTTTCACCCATGCCATGTCCAGATCCCAAACATGGGTCCAGTGACTCCATGCTGCAGAGGTCAAACCGTAGTAACCGGGTAAGTTATCAAATAACAAACCTAAGTCAGTTGCGCCTTGTACGTTATCGTGGCCACGGAAAATGTTAGTGCCGCCACCTGAAACGCCCATGTTGCCCAGTGCTAATTGCAGAATACAATAAGCGCGAGTGTTGGCATTACCCACGTGGTGTTGAGTTCCACCCATACACCAAATCACAGTGCCAGGACGGTTATCAGCCATTAATTTAGCCGCTTGATAAACCTCGGCTTCGCTCACGCCAGTGATGTTTTCGACTTCTTTAGGTGGGAATTTCTTCACTTCAGCACGGATACTTTCCATCTCGAATACGCGGTGCTTGATAAAGGTTTTATCTTCCCAACCATTTTCAAAAATGTGCCATAACATACCGTAAATAAACGGAATGTCAGTGCCTGGGCGAATTGCACAATGCAAGTCTGAATGCGCTGCAGTGCGAGAGAAACGTGGGTCAACGACGATGATTTTTGCGTTGTTTCTTTCTTTAGCGATCAGAATATGTTGCATCGAAACAGGATGCGCTTCTGCTGGGTTTGCCCCGATCAGGAAGATGGCATGAGCATTCTGGATATCGTTGAAAGAGTTTGTTTGCGCACCGTAGCCCCAAGTGTTAGCAACACCGGCTACCGTGGTAGAGTGACAAATACGAGCTGAATGGTCGACATTGTTTGTGCCCCACATAGCCGCCAATTTGCGGTACATGTAACAACCTTCGTTAGAAAACTTAGCGCTACCCATGAAGTACACTGAGTCTGGGCCAGATTCTTTACGAATGTTGAGCATTTGGTCGCCCACTTCGTTAATAGCATCTTCCCAAGAGATTTTTTTCCACTTGCCATCAACCAATTTCATTGGATATTTCAGGCGTTTTTCACCATGACCATGTTCACGCAGTGCAGCACCTTTCGCGCAGTGACCGCCAGCGTTAAATGGGTGGTCGAATGCGGGTTCTTGGCCCGTCCACACACCATTTTGTACTTCGGCATACAGGCCACAACCGACGGCGCAGGCACTACAAATAGTACGTTTGATTTCGATTGGCGCATCATGCGGCACTTCTTTGGCTTCGACACGACGCATCATGCCTGTGCCCATCAGAGATGCTGCGGCAATACCACCTGTGGCGATACCTGCGTGCTTCATAAATTGACGACGGCTGATGCCTAACGCCGGTTTGTCTGCCACTGTGGCAACATTGGACTTGCGAGTTAACTTCATCGCTGACTTCTCCTAGATTAGCTGCGCAAGCTATCGTAATAGCTGCTGATATGCGCAGTTTCGTGGTAACCCTTTGACTCTTTAGTGGTTACCTTGCTGCTCTCGCTGACCTGTGCCACGCTCATGCCGGTTGCGGCAATGGCGGCACCCGCTACGCTGCCGACGGTGAGCGCTTTGAGCAAAGATCGGCGAGATAAATCGCTGGGTTGCTGCTTCATGCTGACTCCTGAAATTAGGGTTTAGTTTTTGAGATCGCACGGCTTTTTGTGGGGTTTATCTTGTTATCAAAAAGTGAAGATTAGCGACGGAAAAGATAATGAAATCATCTTGTTTACCATCAATCATCGCGCGTGACGGCAATATAGTAGGAAAGGGTTGAGTAGGAATTGATCTAGAACAGTTTGCAGCCCTGAAATCGGCGGCCGTTCTCTTAAAGCGTTAACTCGCTCATAGTTTAGTGAACTACTGGGGAAGAGGGCGTTGGCGGATTTTTGTATCTCGCTGTTTCAGTTGTTAATTTTTTGTACTATTGAATTAATGCGATGGGTATCAGTGCAAATAAAAAACACCCCGCGATGCGGGGTGTTTTGAGGATGTAAAAGCTGCGGTTTAACTTAGTCTTTATACTTTAAGCTGCCGTTGGCCTTGATTTCGTCATACCAGAGATTATGGTGCTGGATTGCCCAGTTTTCATCACAATAGCCTGACTTCATACACTCCATACCGCCTTCGCTCAATACGGTCGCCATCCAAATATGCACTATAGTAAAGGCAATCAAGATAATGGCGCTGATAGAGTGGATCAGCAGCGCGCCCATAGAGGCTTCGCGGGGTAAATCCAAGCCTGGCAATATCAACATGATGCCAGATACGCTGATGAATAAACCAAACAACATCAGGGTCCAGAACCACATTTTTTCACCGGCGTTAGCGAAACCACTGTCAGGGTGCTTACCTTTGAACGGGCCAAAGTTGATATAACCACCTACCACTAAAAACCATTTCAAATCATACATCTTGAAGGTTTGTAACGGCATCCATTTCACCACACATACAGCCCAAGCCGCGATAAAAATGGGACCTGCCCAATCGTGGATTGTTTTGCTGCCATAGATCAATGGCGCCCAAAGGTCGGGGCCTAACATTGGCTGTATGACATGCTTACCTAACATTATGGTTAGACCGGTAAACATCAGTGCCAGACAGCTGCTCGCCATGACCCAATGGATCCACAGATCCGCCTTGGACCAGCGCGAAACCATCTTGCCTGAAAAGCCATGACTCAGTTTTGATGGACCATTCACCAGATAAAACAATAAGAAAGCACCAAACACACCTACCACGGCTAGCGCCATGACGGGGGTTAAGTATTCATTTCTCAGTTCTTTACCTTGGTTACCGGCAACGTTAATCAACACCCCAGTATCTATCCCTTTCGCAGTGGTATAGCCGGCATCGCCTGCTTTTACCGCTCGCCAAAGATCGGCATCGCTGGTTTGCGCTTTCGCCTGTTGTTGACTCGATTGCTGATCACTTGCGTGTACTGGGTTTGAGCTCATGACTGAACCTAATCCCAATCCCATGACGAGCACCAACAGAGCAAACAGACTGCGCAGTGATTTGTTTAACTGTTTGTTTAACATTTTCACTCCTTGCCAGAGGTTAGGGATTTCTCCCTAACCCTCGCTCTGCTTAGTTAATCTCACCTGTCTTGGGGTTGTAACCCCAAATCACGTTAGGATTGCCTCGAGAGGCCATACGTTGACGGTAAATGTTTGATACCACTTCCGCATCACCTGCGAGCAGCGCTTTAGTAGAACAAAGCTCAGCACACATAGGTAACTTGCCCTCAGCAATACGGTTAGCACCGTATTTTTTACGCTCGGCTTCGGAGAAGGTTTCTTCTGGGCCACCGGCACAGAAAGTACACTTGTCCATCTTGCCACGACTACCGAAGGCAGTCTTTTTCGGGAATTGCGGTGCACCAAATGGACAAGCATAGAAGCAATAACCACAACCGATACAAGTATCTTTGTTGTGTAGCACTATGCCGTCTTCGGTACGGTAGAAACAATCTGCCGGACATACGGCCATGCAGGGAGCGTCAGTACAGTGCATACAAGCCACTGAAATTGAGGCTTCGCCAGGTAGACCATCGTTGATCGTCACCACGCGGCGACGTTGAATTCCCCACTCGAGAGCGGAGTCGTTTTCGTTCTTACATGCAGTGACGCAACCGTTACACTCGATGCAGCGCTTGGTGTCACACAGAAATTTCATGACTGCCATAATGGCTTATCTCCTCATCAAGTAGGTTAGGCTTTGCTGATTTGGCATAGGCTGGACTTAGTTTCTTGCATCTGAGTCACAACGTCGTAGCCATAAGTTAAAATGGTGTTTGCAGATTCGCCTATCACGTAAGGCACAGTGCCTTCTGGATAGTTTTTCGCTAGGCTTTCGCCTTCAAACACCCCTGCAAAGTGGTATGGCATAAAACATTCACCGGCAATAACGCGCGGTGTCACCATAGCCTTAACCGTGATTTTGGCGCCTTCTGGACCATGAACAAAAACATTGTCACCGTCGCGAATACCGCGATCCGCTGCATCAGCAGGGTTCATTTCGATGAACATTTCTTGTTGTAGTTCAGCTAACCAAGGGTTAGAACGGGATTCTTCACCACCACCTTCATATTCCACTAGGCGGCCTGATGTGAGTGCCAATGGGAAGTCTTTAGCAAAATCCTTGTCTTGAATTGACTTATACAGTGTCGGTAAACGTGCAACCATACGATCTTCGTAGGTGGGGTATTTAGCGACTAAGTCACGACGAGGCGTGTAAAGTGGTTCGCGGTGGCGTGGAATATCGTCTGGGAATGTCCATACAATACAACGAGCTTTAGCGTTACCGTAAGGGATACAGCCGTGCTTGATAGCAACACGTTGGATACCGCCGGAAATGTCAGTTTTCCAGTTTTTGCCTTCGGCGTGTTTTTTCTCGTTTTCGGTCAGGTCATCCCACCAACCTAATTGCTTAAGCATATCGGCGGTAAATTCAGGATAGCCATCTTGGATCTCACTGCCTTTAGAGTAAGTACCTTCGGCAAGAATATTATTGCCTTCATGTTCCACACCATAGCGAGCACGGAAGTTACCGCCACCGTCTTTCACATGTTTGGCTTCGTTATACAGAATCTGGGTACCAGGATGTTTCATCTCTGGTGTGCCCCAACAAGGCCAAGGTAAGCCGTAGGTTTCGCCTTTGGCAGGACCACCGGGGGCTTCTAGGCTATCAGCATCAAAAGTACCCCAGTTTTCTTGGTGCATTTTTAAACGCTCTGGGCTTTGTCCGGTATAACCGATAGTCCACATACCTGTGTTAAATTCGCGGGTGATATCTTCAATCAAAGGTTCTTCACCATTGACTTTAATATGCTTGAATAGCTCTTTATCTATACCCACTTTTTTGGCGAGTTTATACATGATCACATGATCAGGCAGGGATTCGAACAAGGGTTCTATGACCTTAGAACGCCATTGTACTGAGCGGTTAGTCGCAGAGATTGAACCGTAGGTTTCAAACTGGGTTGCCGCAGGAAGTAAATAAACCCCATCTTGACGTTGGTGCATAACACCCGCCATGGTTGGGAATGGATCGACAACGACGACGGTGTCCATTTTGTTTAAGGCTTCACGCACTTCACGGCCACGGGTTTCAGTGTTGACCGATTGTCCCCAGAAGAACGCCAGACGAATATTGTCTTTTTGCGCTATCTTGGTTTTATCTTCTAACACGCCATCGTGCCAGCGCGAACAAGGAATACCCGCAGAGGTTTGCGGTTTTTGTCCTAGATATTCGCCTTGATCGAAACGGCTCGCTACCCAATTAGGGTCGAGATCCCACACATTATTCCAATGAGCCCAAGCGCCAGTCGTTAAACCGTAGTAACCCGGTAAGTTATCAAATAACAAACCAAAGTCGGTTGCGCCTTGCACGTTATCATGGCCGCGGAAAATGTTAGTGCCGCCGCCAGGTACACCCATGTTGCCTAAAGCGAGTTGTAACATGCAGTATGAACGGGTGTTAGAGTTACCCACGTGGTGCTGAGTGCCACCCATACACCAAATAATTGTGCCGGGTTTGGTTTCAGCCATCATTTTGGCGACGCGGTACATCTGCGCTTTTGGTACACCCGCAACCAGTTCAACTTCTTCTGGGGGGTATTTTTTCACTTCTTCGCGGATACGATCCATGCCATAGACACGGTGTTTGATAAACTCTTTATCTTCCCAGCCGTTTTCAAATATGTGCCATAACAGGCCATAAATGAAGGGGATGTCTGTGCCAGGACGGATATGCACGTACTCGTCAGATTTCGCTGCAGTACGGGTGAAACGTGGATCAACAACGATGATTTTGGCACCGCGTTCTTTACCAATCAAAATATGCTGCATGGCAACAGGATGCGCTTCACTGGGGTTTGCCCCAATAAACATGATGCACTTAGAGTTGCGAATATCGTTGATTGAGTTGGTTTGCGCACCGTAGCCCCAAGTGTTAGCAACACCGGCTACCGTGGTAGAGTGACAAATACGGGCAGAATGGTCGACGTTGTTCGTACCCCACAATGCCGCAAATTTGCGATATAAATAAGCTTGTTCGTTAGAGAACTTAGCGCTACCCATAAAGTAGACTGAATCTGGGCCTGACTCTTGACGAATTGAAGCCATTTTATCGCCGACTTCATTAATCGCTTGATCCCAAGAGATCTTTTTCCATTTTCCGCCTTCTAACTTCATGGGGTATTTCAGGCGTTTTTCGCCGTGACCATGTTCACGCAGTGCAGCACCTTTCGCGCAGTGACCGCCAGCGTTGAACGGGTGATCGAATGCGGGTTCTTGACCCGTCCATACACCATTTTGTACTTCTGCATACACACCACAACCTACGGCACAGTGAGAACAGATGGTACGTTTGACTTCGGTGGGAACATTATGGCCAATATCTTCTTGGGCCTGTGCTTTACGCATCATGCCTGTGCCCAGCATGGATGCCGCAGCGATCCCTCCTGTGGCAAGACTTGCCGATTTTAAGAACTGACGACGATTGAGACCCAGTGCTGGCGCTTTAGCTTCGACAACCTGGTCTGTTTTGCGGGTTAATCGCATCACACACTCTCCTCTATTTTAGTTTTAAAGCGACGCATAATAGCTACGAATATGGTCGGTTTCGCGGTAGTTCTCACTTTTAGGCTCTGTGGTCGCTGCCGTTTTTGTCGAAGCTAACGCTTGACTACTCACAGTGACCACTGCGCCTGCCGCACTGCCGAGTGCCAATGCTTTAAGCAATTGACGACGGCCCATGTCGGAAGCTGGCTTCTTCATAGTGTCTCCTTGTGTTACTGGATAAGGTGGTACAAACGGCTACCACCTCGGTTATTGTGGAAGCCTAAGCTTCCGTTATTGTTGCTAAGGTGAACATTAATCTCACCTTCGCAGTTTGAACTCATCTCTAACATTTACATTTAGCACGCACATGCCGCGCTATCACTCAGTTTAGTCTTAGTTCATTAACTCTACTGGTTTTGCTAAATCGCTGGTGGCTGGCTGTAAGTCTGCGCTGCCTGGGCAATTGACTGGAATATCTAAGCTTAATTGCTCAAAAGCACTGGCTTCCATTGCAAAAAAAGCTTTTGCTAGCTGTGCAACCGTGGCGTAAAACGCCGCACTTGGCGCTTTGGCTAAATTGTCGCAAAAACGGCCAATCCAGCTGCCGATATGGCGTTGGTAAAAAGCTAATTGGCGATAACTTGGCGCTTCTAAAATCAGGGTTCCCATCACTTCACACAGGGCTGCAATGTGATCTTCGGGTTCCTTGACGTTGTCTTCGCGTTCAAACCCTAGTTGCATTAAGTCTTGGCGTAGCAATGCCAGTGGTTTATCCATCAATGAGCCCGTCATAAACCAGCTGCCGTAGGGCAGGATCTCACCACAACCTACACCGAGGAATAGGGCAAAATACTCGTCTTCTAGTTGTGCGCTGTTGAACTGCTGTGCGGCGAGTTGGAGTGATAACCAAGCTTTAGTCATCTCGTTGTCTTCATTGGCATCAATTTCAAGATTGGCCAAAAAGTGTAGCAGTTCAGGGCTTGGCTGACGGCGCAATAGGGCGGCTAACAGTTGATAGATATCGGCTCTCAACTGATCGTTTTCTGAAACTTGTCTTACTGATTCGGTCATAGCGGATCTCTTATCGCAGTTGCTTTTCAGGATCTTGAAGAATGTCTTCAAACATGTCTTTTACCCGGCAGTCGCCACACATTTTCAAGCGTTCAATATTGGCAGAAAATGCGCTGTGCGCGCCGACCATATCCAGCATCCGATGCACCATAGATTGGGTCGCAAAAGGAGAGCCGCAGCGAATACATTCGAAGGGGGCTTCTTCTTTCAGGGTGTGTTGTTGCTGACGGGCAGCTTTATTAAAGTTAATTTGCGGGGTAAGGCTGATAACCTTTTCAGGACACGCTGCCTCACATAAGCCGCATTGCACGCAGTTTTGCTCGATGAAGTGTAGTGCAGGTTTGTCGCCGCCATCTTGTAATGCCACGGTTGGGCAAATTGCCACGCAGGACATACACATAGTGCACTTTTCGACATTCACACTGACTTTGCCAAAGGGAATATTGCTGAGGCTGAGGCAAGTATCGATTTCACCCGCTTGGCTATTGAGGTGGTCGATCGCTTCAAATAGCGTATTGCGTTTAGTGGTCGACGCAAATGCGGCGGGCACGATCACGGGCCAATCTAAGCTGATATCGAGCATCGAATGTAAATCGGCAAGCATGCTTGGGTCGATGAGGCTGATACGTTGCGGCTGACCCATCTCATCTAAAATACTGTTGGCTAAAGAAAGTTCGCCTTTAAGCATTTGCGTTAGGGTTGGCGCTGTTGCATCGGTGTTGAGGATCAGCACTTGGCGCGCGCCCCAAGCGAGTACTGACAACCAATGATCTACGCTAGCAACGGTAATTTCTTCGAGGGCAACGGGGAGGATGTCGCCTGCTAAATCGTCACTAATAAAGTTGGCGCCGACGGCATTATCGTGGAACAAAATCACCGGTGCGGTTTGTGCTTGCTCGCGGAACCGACTAACAATTTTGTTCAGGTATGAATGCAAAGCTTGCGGCGTAGGTAAATCGTAACTGATAGCACCCGTTGGGCAAGCGCTGGTACAACTGCCTGCGCCGTGGCAAAGATATGGATCGATTTCAATTTTCTTTGCGACACTGCTGATCGCATCTGCTGGGCAGAAGTTGAGGCAACGATTACAACCATTGATGCCATTGCGGTCGTGGGCACAGATATCTGGGTTAATTTTGACGTAGCGCGGCTTATCAAATTGGCCGATGAGATCGGGAATTTGCGCAAGGGCATCTTCGAGTTTTTCAGCGTCTTGGCCTACGTAAAAATAGCCGGGTGGCAGCATTTCTAAGTTCAAACAAGCTGCGCTGCTCAAATCGAGCACGATATCGAAATGGGGTTTACGGATTGACACTAAACTGAGTTCGGCTGCACCATCTTGATGTTCAACACTGACTTGAAATTGGCCTAAAAAGCCTTTTACGCCAATGAGTTTGTTGTAATAGCTTTCGACATCAGTTGCCGCTGCCATAACACGTTCTAGGTGCGCATCATCTTGGCTGGTAATGGCTTCATTGGCTAAAATCACCCTATGGGCCATAGTGGACAATTTGTCCGCGGCAAGGCGAGCCAGATCTTCTGGGCCAATAATAAGAACATTGCCTTCGGTGGTATAGCTGACAGTTGGCGGGATCAGATTCTGCAACATCTGAGTTTGCGTTAATACCTGTTGTCGTGCTTGTTTTAACGCTTCTTGGGTTTGATTGGTCATCAAATAAGTGCTCACATTGCGTTCCTGAACAGTACTTTGGCTGTTTCTTGTTTTACTGTATCTGGGCAGATTTAGGCGGCTGGTAATAAGTAAGTCATTGCCTTTTCTGCTTTTATCTAAGCTTTTTTATATCTTAGTACAGCAATTCACATACCAAAGTTACGGACATTAAAATTAGCTAAACTGACGTTAAACAACTCGGGTATGTACCTGAGCTAAGGGCTCTGGTGCATTTTGGGGTAGGTCATCAGTCTCCCCATCCAAATTGTCCGTTATCGGCTCAGCTGCCCATTCGACTTCGACTTCATTAGTCTCATGAGTTGTTGTTTCGCTTACATCAAGACTCGTGGATGGATTGCTTTCTTCAGTTTGTTTGGCTAAAACAGCTGATTCTTCATCCGAGGTCTCGCTGTCTTCGGCTATGTAACGGAAGACTTTTTGCATCAATTCAGCTGAGACTTCTGCACTGAGTTTCGGTTGATTACTGTAATCGAGTGCATATTCCAAAAGCCCATCTATCTCGTTGAAATGCGGTTGTTTCCACAGTGCACGTAGCGCTGCAGATTTAGCCGCAGGGTCAACATTGGCGCCCATAAAACTTGCAAAGCTGCCGCCTATTTCAATTTCGTCGGGATTGGGTAAATCCGCTGCAGTGAGGATGCGATTAGGATCGTCATGCTCTGCAGTATTAGGTTCAAAGGCTGACTCTGTGGGTTGAAGCTGCTCAACTGCCATAGTGGGCTCGGCTACGATGGTCTCCAGAGGTGTGGTTTCCCCGTCATCTCGCGCTTCCTCTGCTGCAACTTGTTCGCGCCGTTGGTTCCAGCGACTCAGTAGCCCGCCTGTTTTTTGTATGGATTCAGCCATTAGTCCCTCCGTAATGGATCGTGACTCGGGCCTTGATTATTACGGCTATCGACATGTTTACGGCGATGAGCGGCAATTTCGACTTCACCATATTGGGTGATAAAGGCTTCAATCCAACAAGCGATAGCTTTTGGCATCAATAAGTTGAGGACAGGGGTATTGCCCTCAAGACAACCCGCCGCGACATTCTGATCCGCCGATAATGCCGCCGGTATCCAAGTGCCATCGGCCGTTTCATCACATACTAAATACAGCATGGCGTTATCTAAATCGAGATTGAGGCGATAGCTGGCGCGTTCGTCTTTGTGCAGTTCGAGTAGCACTAAGGTTGCATCGTCTGGGGCTTGATGGGTGGCGGGAAGTAGGTGATCAATTTCCCATTGTACTGAGGTCCAGCGGCCAACTTGCTTCTCTACTTTCTTGAGTGAAACGTACATAGGCCAAACACTAGTTGTATGTTGCATTGTCTCTCCGTCTCAGCCGTGTTGATGGACAAACCGTAGAGTGAACGGTTCGGTTTTACCAACAAATTGCGATAAAAGGTCACTGCAATATTGGTGCCAGTAAACATAGTGGATTAGTTTGAGCTAGATCATCAAAAACACCCTATAAATTGGACATTTTGTCCAGTACAGGATTTTGTTTGGGACATAAAAGGGCTAATGAAAAATCAGCATTGCGGCAGATCACGCATTTAACCCCAATTTTTATGTCTAGGTATAAATATTGCTATGCTCTGGCCATGACTCGTTAAGCGGTAACATTATGATCTCTGAAAATATCACTATTCCTGATAACAACATGAGCACAGATAGCGAAATAGCGGCAGCCAATCCTTCTCAAAAAACTCAGCATCAGTGTTCTTTTGTGAGAACTCAAGTGGAAGTACCGCTAACCATTGCTGTAAAAGCAGTGAATGAAGCCGGGGAAGTGTTGGATAAATTTGTCGCCTGCGAACGTCCGCTTACCGTGTATTTGAACTGGCGACCAATAGTGACACTTATGACCCTAGGGGCGAAACCTGAGTCACTGGCGTTAGGTTATCTTAAGAACCAAGGCTTTATTTCGGATGTCAGTCTATTGGACTCGGTTATTGTCGATTGGGATGTGAGTTCTGCAGCCGTGGTTACCCGTGAACAAACCGCCGATCTGGATGAGAAACTCTCCGAAAAAACGGTGACATCAGGCTGTGGTCAAGGCACGGTTTATGGCAGTTTTATGCAAGATTTAGACGGCATCAATTTACCAACGCCAAGTCTTAAGCAAAGCACCCTTTATAGCTTATTGAAAAATATCAACGAATATAATGAAACCTATAAAAATGCGGGTGCTGTGCACGGTTGTGGCTTGTGCGAAGACGATAAAATTATGGCTTTCGTCGAGGATGTTGGCCGTCATAATGCCGTAGATACTTTGGCTGGGGATATGTGGCTGACTCAGGATCGCGGTGATAATAAGATATTTTATACCACTGGCCGCTTAACTTCGGAAATGGTGATTAAAGTCGCCAAAATGGGGATCCCTATTTTGCTATCACGCAGTGGCGTGACTCAGATGGGCTTAGCACTAGCGCAGCAGTTGGGTATTACTATTATTGCACGCGCCAAAGGTCGTCACTTTTTGGTGTACCACGGTAGTGAAAATCTGCAGTTTGATGCCAATACGGCTCCTTAGCCTCAAGTCAGCTAAGACTTACATGCAGTAACGAAGAACAAGACAAGGAAACAAGATGACGTCTGCCAGTGAATTGGTCTACATGAGCGCGAAGCAAGTGGCTGAGTATTTAGATCTTAATGAGAAAAAAGTCTACGCCATGGCTAATGACAGAATTCTCCCTGCCACTAAAATCACCGGTAAATGGCTATTTCCGAAAGTGTTAATCGACCGTTGGGTAATGGATTCTTGTCACAGTGGCATGCTGACCGACCGTTTATTGATCACTGGTAGTGACGATCCACTATTATCTATGCTGGTGGCGCGTTTGATGGCGCAAGTTGGTAGCCGTGAGTTGATAAGCTACAGCGCAACAGGTTCACGCTTAGGGTTAGAGTTGCTTGCTAAAGGTTATGCCGATGTATGCACCTTACACTGGGGTAGCATGGAGGATAGAAATATTCGCCACCCAGCTTTACTTAAAGGTTATAACAACCATCAGCAATGGATAATGGTGCATGGTTACTCCCGTCAGCAAGGGTTGATCATGCGTGCCGATATGCACCACAGATGCCAAGAAGAAGATAAAGTCGTGAACTTGCCTTGGCGTTGGGTGAGTCGTCAGGGGGGCGCAGGTAGCCAACAGCACTTAGAGCATTGGTTGTTAAAGCAAGGTGCTCGCTTAGATCAACTTAATGTCGTGCTAACTGCCTATAGTGAACGCGAGTTGGCGGGTTATATCGCTAGGGGTGATGCCGATATTGGTTTTGGTTGTCAATCTGTGGCTTTGGAAAGTGGTTTAAGTTTCGTGCCACTGATTAAAGAGTCTTTCGATTTCGTTATGCCGCAAAGCATTTACTTCCGTCGTCAGCTTCAACAACTTTTTACTATGTTGGCGAGTGGTCACTCGAGGCAAATGGCGGCACTACTTGGTGGCTATGATCTTACCGACTGCGGACAACTGCTATGGAGTGCGAGCTAATCCACTCAACTCGGTAATGGATTAAGGTGAATAGAGTTGAATGGTCTCTGAATTACTTATTACTGCTACTACATGCTGATATCTAATGTAGCCAGTTACTAACGAATAAGTATCAAAGAGACCCTCTTTATATTGCTGATTACGTTGTTTCGACTTTCTATGGTGGGTTGATGGGAGGCAACTACTATATATAGGTAAAGTATCTTCATCGCCAAATACACTCAGAGTGCCATCTTCTTCTGTTGTTCCCCGTCATTCTCCCATAAACGACTCCATATCAAAGTGGAGGTGAGATATTCCGGTTCGAGCAGCCGTTATTCTCATTTAAATCTGATAGCATTCATGCTCATGATCCCTTTGTCTTGATACTGTACGCTGGCAATCAATTGGGCCAAATTACAGATAAAGCGCTATTTTGTGGATAACTTTGGGGGTAAGTGGTGGGTATCTTGTGGCTAGATTAGATAATTAGAATTAACTGCAAATTTACTGAAAATAGGGGTTGCGCAAAATCTCCTGCTGCCTATAATGCGCATCCACTGACACGGCAGACAGCGAAAGCCAGCTGACGAGTTAAGTTGAATTGATTAGCTTTTAAGCACTTAATTCAAGCGCAGCAAGAAGTTGTAAAAAACTCCTTGACGCGAAACGGGAAATGCGTAAAATGCACGACCCTGAGCTGATGAAGCATCAGCACGACCCGCCGGCAACGGTATGTGGTCAACGCTCTTTAACAAGATAAAACAAGAAATCTGTGTGGACACTCACAGGTGTTGAGTTAATCGAAACTGCTTAACCTTCGGGTTGGCAGTCAAAATTTAAATCAATGTAACAATGAGTGTTCATAGTAATATGTACAGTTTGTTTCTTTTAGCGAGAAACAAAAAATCAGAATTCATTGAGCCGCTGAAGTCGCAAGACGGA
>NZ_JAHKRD010000016.1:0-132939 GCF_019345615.1 Shewanella sp. NKUCC01_JLK
GTGCCCGCGAGCATCAATGTCCCCAGTGCGACGGTGACGAACGGCAGTATAGCGATAAGCTGGGCCGCGGCATCGACGGCCACAAGTTACACGTTGCAAGAAAGCGTGAGTGATGGGGCGTGGACAACGATCACATCAGCGACCACCCCGAGTTACACGGTTACTGGGCGCCAAAATGGCAGCTACAAATACCAAGTGCAGGCCTGCAATGCATCTGGTTGCAGTGGTTGGAAAGCCTCTGCCGCGGTCAGTGTGTTATTGCCGCCAGATTGGATGAATACATCAACTGTTAATGTTGGTGATGCAACAATAATCGATCCTGTATTAACCGATATAACTGACTTAAGTACTGTTGCGGTTAAAGGGAAAGCTGGAGTGTCGGGTGGGCAAGCAATTTATCACATCCCGATCGATTTACCTCCAGGGCGTAATGGTGTTCAGCCTTTGGTATCACTCAGTTATAATTCCCAAGGTGGTAATGGAATTTTAGGTGTAGGTTGGTCCCTTAATGCTGACTCAAGCATTAGTCGTTGTAGTGCCACATTTGCTCAAGACGGTTTTACACGCTCGGTCACTTTTAATTCCTCAACTGATAGATTATGCCTTGATGGCCAGCGTTTGATTGCTATTAATGGTAGTTATGGAGTAAGTAATACTGAATATCGAACAGAGATGGACTCCTTCATAAAGGTTGTCCAGCACGGCAATATTAATGATAGTAATAGTAGCTTTACTGTTTATAAGTCGGATGGAAGTTTGGCAATATATGGTGCGAGTGCTAACAGTAGATTCGTGCCGAGCGATTTAAACACAGTGTTAAGCTGGAAAATAACGCAAGAGTCTTATTCTAATGGAACTAATACCATTGATTATGAATATGATAATAATGTTGTCTTGGGCGAAAGCTTACTAAGTAAAATATACTATACTGGGAATAATAATTTTAAAGGTGAGTGGTCTATTTCCTTTGGGTATGAAAATAGAAATGATATATCCACTCAATACGTTGGGAAAGGAAAAATTCAGAATATTAAACGCATAAATGAAATAGGCGTGTACAATTCTAGTAATAACTTGGTAAGAAAATATATAGTGGAGTATGTTTATAGTAAAGTATCATCGAGAAGTTTAGTCGCTAGCATTCAGATGTGCACTAGTAATAATCAATGTACTTTGCCAACAACATTTAATTGGTTAGATAGCAATTATGTTGCTGAGCCTGAAATTCTAACAATAGGGAATACGGAGCCATTTTATGGTGTTAATCGTATTCATGAAGTAATACCTCAAGGAGATATGAATGGTGATGGTACTCGTGATTTTGTTGGAGTAAACACAAATGCGGAGCAACAAAATATAGGTGGTAACTTTCAAGGAATAAACTATTCTTGCTATCGGTCGCTTACTTCATTTACATATTCATGCTTGGAAATGGATATTGATCAAGATGGGGTTAACGATGCTTTTAATGGATATGGCGGCTATTTAAATATCCGTTATTCAAGTGAGACAGGTTCATCAAACTCTAATTACCATAACACTGGGATATTATATAAAATACCAGATTCTGCAGATGTAAATCATTCTCCTTCATATGTAAATAATTATGATAGATTATTATCTTCATCTGATATAGATGGTGATGGTTTTCCTGATTTAACAATATATAAAGTTGTTTTTGATGGTGAGGACTCTGGTAAGGTGCACATCGATGTATATTTGCACAACAAATCCAATACAATGCCATTTTATGATAAAAACAATCCTTCACGTATATATGATCTTGCTGTCAATAAAGGTTTTTTAGGCACTCAATATAACTATGCTGCAATTGAATCTATTACAGCAATAGGTGATATTGATGGAAATGGTCTAGATGATTTTGTTTTGGAGAAATTTGATGATGGTTATAAAGGCATGCCGGATGGAAAGCCATATAAAATATTACTAAATAATAGTAAGCCAGGCCAGCCATTATTTATTTTGAAGGATATTATGCCTTTTGATCATTTTACCCCTAATCCAAAAAAGCAAATGTATTTTCATAAATTTATTGATGTTAACGGAGATGGCTTAGCAGACTTACTCGGTTGGGATAGAGGGCTTTTAACGTTGCAACTCAACATTGGAGAGGGGGAGTTTGGCAATAAAATTACACTTGATAATGGAGAACTTTTAAGTCAGAGAAGTTATACCCATGTTGTTAATGGTGGGTTTGGGGTTGCAGCTATTTTAGATTTGACCATTCCAAAGTATTTAAATGCTATTAACGTTCAAGATATAAATAATGATGGTAAACAGGAGTTGATTATCCCAGGAAAGAGACTTATAACAGCATGCGCAGTTGTAAGGAATGAAAAGTTGTGTGGTGATCAATTATATCAGGCAATAGCGTTGAATCCTGGTGATACTATTTATCCTTACAATGAGATTTTGATAAATGCCTATCTTTTAGATGATTCACTTTATCAATTTGATGCCATATATTTTGATGAAACTGAAAATGGTACATATTCTGCAAGAAAAGTTACAACATCATTTATAGGTACGGCATATGAGTCACAGTTTATTGATGCTTTTGGTGATGGCAATATCGATCTAATATCAACATATGGTAGCCGACCTTTATCTGGGCTTACTACTGGAAACAATCTAGACTATTCAAATTCAGATTCAAATTTGTTATCAATTTTTAATCATAGCGGTGCTTATATTTCGAGAAGTTATGGTTCTGGAAACGGACAAACACATTCAGATTATGGTCCATTAGAACGATTAAGTTCAGCCATGGGCCCTTTTAATCAAGTATCTACTTGGGATTACAAGCCCTTATCAACAGGAAGTGGTAGCGGTGACCAAAGTAAGACGTATGTTACTGATAATCTGAAACTAGGTGATGGTTATATTCATTTTGCTTCCAGTATGTATGTGGTGCAGTCCTTTAAGCAAAACAACGGACAGCGTGGCGAAAATGAAACCCAATATGCCTATAAAGGAGCAATGTATAACCTGCGAGGACGCGGCTTTACCGGATTTAATCAAATCTGGGAGAAGGATATGCAGCGAGATAAGACGGTGCATAGCATCTTCAAGCAGAAGTTCCCTGAGGTGGGACTGCTAACCAAGCAAACGGTCAGCGTGGGCTCGACTACCGTTAACCAAGTGACTAACACTTGGGCAGATAATCCACAGCACACCATAAGCGGTGTTTACCACAATATTCAAACCCGTTCGCTACAGCAAAGTTGGGACTTGCAAGGCACGCCTTTATCAACACAAGATGTACAAGTAAGTGCCAGTGATGTTGATGCATCGGGTAATATTAAAAAGCAAACTCAATCGGTTACAGACTACATAAAGGGCCAGGCGAATACCTATACTAGTGTGACGGAAACTGATTATGTGCCCGATATTAATAATTGGTGGCTCAATAAGTTCAATTCGATAAAGACGAGCCACGATATAGCCCTGCGCAATTGGGGAGATGACCCCGTCGGCACGATGGATAAGGTGCAGTGGCAATTGCAAACGGTCAATACCTGGGATGGCAATCATAAGTTACCCACTAAGGTGACTTTCACCGCCAGTGATAGCAGTTGCAATCGCGTCGAAGAAACCGGATTAAACAGTTACGGTCTGCCACTGTGGACCAAAACCACAGGGCAAAGCAGTACGTGTAGTGCCTTGGTGGCAAGGCAAACGAGCTTTACCTACACCAAAGACGGCACAACTCAGGCTGACGATGGCTATCTGCCTTACAAGGTCACCAATGCCAAAGGCCATATCACCACTACCGAATATGATATGGGCTTGGGGCTTCCCACTAAAGTGATAGCGCCCAACAATATCGTCACCCAAACCCAGTACGACGGTATCGGTCGTCCGGTGCAGGTCAAACAGACGGGCAGCCCGACTCGCTATTTGCGCTATTTACTCGCCAATGAGGGTAATAATCCGCCCCAGGACAACGACAACATCCCCGTGGTGATGACCCGCACCAGTGGTGCCGGTATCCCTGAAACGGAGCAGTATTTTGACGGCCAAGGTCGCTTACTGCGCACGGCAACCCAAGGCTTTGATGGGGGTTATCAGTATCAAGATAAATATTATGATGCACTTGGGCGCTTAACCCGCGAATCGACACCCTATGGTAATGGCACGGCGGCAGATTATACCGAGTTCAGTGATTTTGATGCGCTCGATAGGCCCGGCAGACGAACTATCCCTAATGGGCGCTCCGGTGGGCTAGAGTCCCTATACACCTATAACGGGTTAACCACGGATATCAATGTTGAAGGACGCTTGATGTCGCGCACCTATGGCAGTCAAGGCTGGTTATATGAAACCGTGGATGCACAGAATGGGACTAACCGCTTTGCCTATGATAGCGCCGGTAGACCGTTAGTTATCCGCGATGCTAACAACAGTGATATCAAGTCTACTTACAACGGTTTTGGCCATAAAACCCAAGTTATTGACCCTAACCAGGGCACCACAGTCTTCGGTTACAACAGCGTAGGCGAACTGGATAAGCAAACTGATGCCAATGGCGTGGTACAAACCTACGTACTCGATGTGCTCGGCCGCGTCACCAGTAAAACCACCACTGGCGGCAGTGCCCCAGGCACCTTTGTGTGGGACACGCTCAAACAAGGCTTACTCACCTCTGAAACTGAAAACGGTGTCGCCCGCACTTATGCCTATACGCCCGCGCTGCAACTGGCACAAACCACAGTGACCGTTGATGGTGTGAGCCGCACGGTTAAGCATCAATACGATAGTTTCTATGGTCGTCCTAAGGCGCTCGAATACCCGAACGGCTTAACCCTGAAATATACCTATAACGATTATGGTTACCTCGAGCAGACCAGCAATGCAGCTTCTGGCTACCTCTATCGTCAAATCACTGCTATGGATGAAGCTGGCCATATTACAGGGGCGGATTTAGCCAACCGCGTGATGTCGGAATCCCGCAGTTATTACAGCGAAGGCACCATGGCGAGTGTCGAAGTGGATGGTCCGCTCGGTCGTATTCATGCGCACTACTATGATGGCTATGATGATTTCATGAATCTCACCAGTGAGCGTGATGGCGTCACAGGACTGACGAAAAGCTACCACTACGACAGCCTGAATCGATTGGAAAGCTACAGTTTTAGCAATACCAATCCCACCTTTAGCGCCACAGTTAACTATGCCTACGATAAGGTGGGTAACTTCCTTAAAAAGACCGACTACAGCGCCAATAGCACCACGGCCTACCGTTATGGTGGCAGCGCCTGTGGCTACAAGCCAAACGCAGTGTGCCAGCTAGATAAACTCAATGGCACGACGGTGAGTTTTCAATACGATAATCGCGGTAATTTACGTGTGGGTGATGGTCTCACCATGACCTACAACGCCATGGATAAGCCGCTGAGCGTCTCTGGCCGTGGTGCCACTACAAGCTTTGTCTATGGCAGTGATAATATGCGCGCCAAGCAAAGCCGCACCGTTGGTAGCACGACTACAACTACCTATTATGTCGATAAGTACTATGAAGCCGACAGTGATGGTAGTTGGCGTGCTTACTTAGACGACATTGCGGTACTCAGTTATACCTCACAGCGTGGTCACTTACTTCAATACACTCTTCGAGATAGGCTGGGCAGTGCCACCACCCTAGCCGACCAAAATGGCAATATTGTCAGCCAGCGCTATTTTGACCCCTTTGGCCGTACTACAGATCTGGGGGTTAATCATCAGTTAGATATCCAAAATAAAAACACGACACTCTCACAACTACAGGATTTAGCTGTCACCAATCAAAACCGTCGCGGTTTTACCGACCATGAGCATCTGAATGAACAGCAGTTAATTCATATGAACGGGCGGATTTACGACTATAACCTCGGTAGGTTTATGAGTGTGGATCCGTTTATTCAGAGTCCGACCTCAACTCAGAGTGTTAATCCCTATAGCTACATAATGAATAATCCGTTGGCAGGGACAGATCCTACGGGTTATTTCGCAATGTTTATGTATAGAGAAAAAGGCGCTGTTGGTCCATTCTCGGTGACATCTTCAAGCTCGAAAGGGACGGGATCTCGTAGTAATGGCGCTTCTGGTAATTCAAATGAAAAATTGCAAACAAATAATATTGCGGATATTGGAAGTACTAAGCAGAAACAGAATCCAAGTTATGGTAATGATGCTAACTTTGCCAAAGGTTATAGTTCAATCAAAGGCGATATGTCTGGAGCTTTGTCTTGGACGGGACCCGGACAGGCGGTTGATAGTATAAAATCTGGCATTGAAGGTGTTGAAACCGCACTAGAAGAGTATGATAGAACAGGTTCGCTAGCTGGAGCCGCTTGGGCTGGAACTGTATTCGCACTTGAAAAGTACGTTGAGTACAAGCTTAAGATTGGTAGAGGGCCTGATGTTACAAACACTGCAGAAGCGGCTGCTGACGCAGCTAGACTGACAGGTAAGAAGTCAGGGGCAGCAGCTGAACTCAGAGTAGGTGATAAAACATTTACAGGTGTCAGTGGCGAAATAGTCTCTCATAATCCAGATGTTACTGGAGCACTTATGGGGACCTCTGCTTCAGCCAGAAAGCCGTGGCATGGAGGCTGTGCAGAAATAGTTTGTTTAGATAAAGCTATGAATGCAGGAGTCGATCCAAGTGGTGGAACTATGCGCGCAGTGAACATAGGAATTTCTGGCAATGGTCATAATACAGTAAAAGAAATTTGCACGTCTTGTAACGATATTTTGAATTTCTTCGGAGTAAATAAGTGAATATAGGTTCAATTCTTTGGCCGCTAGACAAGCGTGAAGCGGTCAATTTATATCTTGGATTTTTAATAAAAATTGTAGAGTACTTTGGATTCCGTTTTTCCAGTGATGGCCCTGATCCTATTTCAATTTCAAAAGCTTATATTGCAGGAACTGTGTCTGAACAGGATTATAGAAAGTGTGCAAATGTTTGGTGGGCCTATTTGGACGGTAGTGGTGCAATACGTAACTTGACCGATGAGGATGCATTGTTGGCTCGTATAGCGATTTGCTTACTATCGGTAACAAAAGAAGATGCAGAAGAACTAGGGGAGCATCTTTCTTGGTTCTTTGAGGTCTTGGAACAAGTAGGGGTAGATATAGATAAGCCTATTGATATGATGGTTAACCATTTCAAATTTAATAAGAACTAAAAAACAGGACATATGTGGGCGCTCCTTGTGAGTTAAAGAGAGGGAGCGGACAGACCAGCAGCCTGAGGCCAGTAGAAGTGGGCAGTCTGTAACAGCCGTGTGTGCAATTTGGTGCAGCACCGCCAAGTGGTGGTACTGGCACAATTGACCGGTTCTGCTGCATATGATTAATCACTTCTACTGTTTTGTGATGCTCAGTCTGCTGTGAGTTTTGACCAAATGAGTTTTTGGAGATCATTCGGTTCAGTTCATGCAACGAAAATGGATGGCTTGTTTATCGGGTTTAATACTAACGTTCAATAATCGCCTTACAAATATTAATCCGAAACCAATTAATTAGAGTAAAAAATCTAGCAAGGTTTTGTCCCAAATTGTGTTAGTGAATCAGACTTGCCTAGTCTGGTTCACGCGCCGAATGCCGTCATTTTACGCTGGCCTTGGGCTAGTGCTATTCGCCCCCATTGTCTTGCGCGCCCGACTAACCTTAGCTCGCTTTTAAACACAAAGAAAAGTCCGCTATCAAGTGTGTTTGTATCTGGATAAGGTTACGCTATTGCATTTTTGTATCTTTTTATTGGTGCAAAAATAATCTATTGTATCTGTAATTCGGTACGTATGACGTATTAGTGTAATTATATTGAAATACGTTAAATTTGAAACTGTATCCGTTTTAGAATACATTTAATGTGTTGATAATGGAAAACGAGGTTACTATGTACTCTTTTAAAAAAACTCCGCGCAAGCTACAACCCGTTAAAAAAACGGTGTTAAGGCAGTACAGAGAACTGGTTGATGCAGTTAAGGGAACGCTATTCCCCTCAACACCTAAAGAGGGCTGGATTAGGACAGTAAGAAAGGCTCTTGATATGTCAGGCGCCCAGCTAGCAGAAAGAGCTGGCATGACAAGAAATAGAATATCAGTTCTTGAAAGGCGCGAAGCGGATGGCGACATAACTCTAAATCAGTTAAAACAGCTAGCTGAAGCTCTAGACTGTGACTTCTCATACGCTCTAAAACCTAAAAAGGCTGTTTCTGACATAATACAAGAGCGTGCGCTTAAGGTTGCGAAAATAGAAGTAAAGAAAGCGTCTAAAAATATGTTTCTAGAGGCACAATCAGTTAGCCAAGAGAAAGAAGATATCTTAATAAGTGAGCTAGCCGAAGAAATTATGCGTGCAGGTGGGCGTAAGCTTTGGGGTAATAGTAAGGAGGGCAAAGTATTTTGATCATTGATGAACCAGAAGGTGCTACACCGCTTGACCCAGATGATATGGAAGGGTTGAAACATCCACACGTAACAACAAGAGAACAACTTAACGAACTTGAACAATCCAATATACTAGCAGGCCAGCAATGGGTTAGTGGTATTTCTGGCCTAACACTGGATTCTATTTTCTCAGTTGAGTTCGTTTTTGCCCTCCATCAGAATCTATTTGGTGATGTTTGGGCTTGGGCTGGGACGTCTCGGAAAAAAGAGTTAAACATTGGCTGCGATCCATCCCAAATAAGGCACAATCTCTACAATTTTCTGGAAGATGCCAAATGTTGGGTAACGTTCAAACACTTCTCACATCTAGAACTCAGCGCTCGCATACAGCACAAGCTTGTTGAGATTCACCCTTTCCCAAATGGTAACGGCAGGCACTCGCGTATATTTATCGATGTTGTTCGCATAGTGTTACTAGAAGAGCCACCGCTTAACTGGGCAGAGGGCAACCTAGAGAAAGTAAGTGAAGAGCGCAAAGCTTATATATCTTGCCTTAAGGAAGCTGACAAAGGTGATTTTGCTCCGTTCGTTAAATACCTAGAGAACCTTGGCAACTAGCTTAAAAATCGGACACACAAAGGTCACTAAATGCGGTGTAGTGGATCGTCACTTGAACTGAGGCTTTCTTCATACTTCAGGTAATCCGTAAAATGAAATAGCTGATTAAATTTTGCCCTAAAGTGAACTAGTGAATCAGAGTTGCATAGTCTGGTTCGCACTGAATACCGTCATTTTTCATTAGCTGCGACTAACCAATTTTTGTCCAAAAGCTTGCTAGAAATTGATCAATATTTATTTTCACGTCTACCGTCGTGTTGGTAGTGATTTTCCTCAAAATTGATCAAACTTTAGATTTTTAATGGCTATCAATAGCTTAAAAAGGCGCATTTCCACTCAAACAATTATCCAGCGAAAATTGGGGCATTGCCAATAAAAAGCCTCTTCCCACATTGGGTAAGAAGAGGCTTTTACTGCCTATCCGGCAGTTTGCTGTATTAACATAAACGTCGAAACGATTGTTTTTATTATCAGCTGCCTATTCGGCAGGTCACCTTGGTATAAAGGATTTTACACTGTTCACTAAATTTTCAGCTGCCTATTCGGCAGGTCACGATTTGAGTCGGCTTTTACCACTTTTGATGATATTTTCAGCTGCCTATTCGGCAGGTCACTCGAGTGCGGGGAAGTGTTAACTCCCGGCGACATTTTCAGCTGCCTATTCGGCAGGTCACGACCAAAATTGCCACGATTGGCGCTGTGGTTAATTTTCAGCTGCCTATTCGGCAGGTCACTATACACTCATAAAATAAGCCTATATAAAATCAATTACTAGATCCAAAATTAAGGAAATAACCATATAATTTTTAAAACAGATAATTGGCTTTAAAATTAAAACGTTACAGTAAACACTAAACCAAAAGGTCAAATTTTATCTACAAGACGAGATAGCTCCGGTACTGTTCCATTTAGTTGTAAATTGCTAGCAAACCCATAGCTACTAAATAATGGTTCAGTTTGCTCCTTTGCTTCCATTTTCTGAATATGAAGAAGGTAATCTTGCTTATTGCTACCGCTACTCATTGCTATCCGGTGAAAAGTAATAAACTCTCTTGGATTCGTATTTTTACTAGGACTAAATGCCTTCCCTCTCGCTAGCGCTCGTTTTTCCAAGCGTTTTAAGCGTCTGCGGGCCTCACCAACGAACATCTTTGCAATTGCCGGATTACGTTTGAACATCACTTCAGCACAATCAGCAGGCACAATTTTCACGCTACCAAGACTAAAAAAGCCACATTCTTTCATATCTTGAAAATAGGATTGCAGCTTCAGCTCGCTTAAAACAGCTTCATTCGCATGAACAAAAGCAATGACATTACCGATAGAGGCATCCGACCAAGCAGGAAACGTCACCCCAAGACCTTTAATTTCATTTTTGCAGATGTACCCATGCATCACTGAGATACAACGCCCCATTAGCAAGGCCAAGTTTGCTTCTTCAGGTAAGAAACGTACCATAAAATAGTAGCGCTGCATGTTATGCCTTCTTTGTTTCGGCTTTCTTCTGGAACATGCCACCCTTTATCAGGACAGCAAAAAGATAGTAAATATTTGGATGAATTGAATGCCCTGACACTGCTGCCTGTTGGTTGAGTTCAGCTAAATACCGTTCTGCATTTACAAATAAGGTATAAAAACTCAGTGCAGATTCAGGTGAGCGTCGTGCAATACCCAGCTCTTTGTCTGCACCGTACTCATGTACTCGTAATCGTTTAACATCGTCCTGATCCCACCAATTATCAATTGATTGAATAGCTGCACCAATCTTGACCGAATTAAAACTCACAGCATAACGACCATCAGTACATTTAACCTTAGTAAACTGTTTCGAAGTTTCACCTTCTGCGGACTTTTCACCAAAGGTTTGGCTTGGGTAGATCTCTTGGCAAAAGACAGTCTCAATTTTTGCTGTAATATCGGCGTTCCAAAATACATTCGGATCAGTCAAAGCTAAGTGCATCTCTTTACTTAATTCATCAAGAACAGTCCGGGCTTCATCAGACCAAATATTCCAAGCTAACTGCCTCGTATTACTGATTTGATAACACTTTCCCGTACTGGTTTTAATATCTATTTGAGTGTTACCAGAGTTTTGATTACGCCAGAGCCAAGTTCCTAACAGCAGATTTTTACAAAAACGGGTCGCCAGCTCTTGGTAACCGTCGCACTCCTTAAATGCTGCGGACAATTTCTCAAGCAAACTAGAAACTTCAGGATCGCTGCAGCCAGAGGGTTTGAGCGAGTTAGCTTGTACTCTTAGCGAGAAGCGGCAATAGATGTGATCTACATTTGGCGGAACATAACACTCTTCAATCGTTAGAGGATTACAGTGTGTAAGGTCCTGGGGTGCTAAGTTTTTCGATTTAAATTGAGGAGTAAATGCTTCAGTGAATCCAGCTTTTTGACCACGTATACGAGTGATTTCAGCTTCAAGAGGAACAAAATCAGAATCGGCTGTTTTATAGAAAAATACCGCCTTACTTGGGTAGAGGGATCGGTCATACTTTAAAACATTGCATAGCTCCATAAACCTTCCTTAAATCCGTTTCATCAGCATTGAATACTCTTTTGCCTCTAACATCCAAAACGCTCTCTTAAAATAGTTTATTTGCCCCTGTAACCTTATCTCAATTGCCGATGCACACTCAACTACGCCAAGCGCTGGTTCAGCATAGCAATGTAAAGGCTCTAGGCTACCGACTCGGTTAACGGGTTCAGTCAATGGTAAATAGCCAAACATAGTGGGGCACAGCGAAGAATTTTTATCCAGCAGAAACAGAAGATCACTAACATTACCCATTGAATATCTAGTCGGCATAATCCATTTTCCTGACATAGGCAGTCTTTTCAATATTGAGAAAAGTTCAGCTTCGGATTGATAAAGCTGGCACCACGCACCAACAGCATCTAACTCAGGAGGATGCATTACTCCACCGGCAAAGTTCGCCGGAAAACTTGCTTTCAACATTTCAGTTTGATTATCTAAGATCGCTAAATCGTCTTCATAACCATCAATGTGAATGACAAGATCAAACACTAAATCACAATGTCGATGATCAATTATTCCAGCTCGCCTAAATTGATTCTCTTTCGCTCCTTGCATGCCGTACTCAGGCAGTTTTTTGCCCGAGACAGATGAGTACTGGCGAATAAACCACGAAAAGGAGGTCAATCTAAGCTGAGTACCCAATCCTTCATTTAATCGCCGCTGGTAGTTATGCATCATTCCCCAAACAGCGGTGAGAGAAGGAATGCCAACACAATAAGGATTAGATAAAGCTTGGGCATCAAACACTCGAATACCTTTCAAATGCAAATATCGCTGGAAATGCTCATCCTCAGCATCTTTTTGTAGCAAAGGTTCTTTATAAGCCAAATGAGTTAACAACCATTTCAAGCTATTTCGAAGATAGGGCATCAATCTCTGGTGAAAAGCATACTGACTTATCGTTGCAGAATACGACATCACCGAATTTAATCTGCCGAACAGAGGCAGCAGCAATTCGGGTAATAGCTCATTCTCAAAGGTTAAAAACTGATACTCTAATGAGCCACTAATAGGCTCAAGCTCGCCAAGAAGAATCGGCACCTCTTTAGTCTCTAATCGCCATTCCAACATTGGCGCAAGCCACTCAGATAACATCGTTCTTATCTGTCTAAGATTGGCGACTTTTTGTTGCCTGCGTTGCTTTAACGCCAATGCTGATTCACTAGATAACAGATCATCCAATACCCTCACAAATCGAGGCTGTGACAATACATTTTGATTCAATACATCCTGACCAGATAAGACCCTAGCCAGTAAATTGTTGCCTAATCCGTGAGTTTTTTTATTAATACGAGGCGGATAATTCAGGGCTTTAGCATTACCGCCAAGAGATGCGACTAGCTCACTGACTGCCGCAGGACGAATAAACTCAAGACTAGTATATCGGCCCTGTTTTTTGATTGCTGCTTGCTGGAGTTCAGACTGAAGTGCATGGCTTACAACGGGGGTAACCGCTATATATCCATCACGGTATGGCATTCGAACCTGTACGGAGTATTTATCGACTTTATCTGGGCTTAACTGCTCAGGTAAAAAATGCTTCACCCTACCGCAAATATTCATAAACTGTTTAACAGGCATGCCAAGTTCTTGAAAAGCCTCTTTCCAGTATTTTGGTGCTTCACACATTAACGTTGCAAGGCAAGTTACTTTACCTTGCCAAATAAAATGGCAAACAAACAGCTTGGCGAAATTGACTTTAGCACTGTCATGAGACCACCCTAAAGTACGCTGGCAATTAGCGCTACTCAATATGCTGGGATGTAATTGAGGACTGGGGGTAACGAGCCTTTGTTTACTGACCCGAATATCTGGGTACTTGAGATTATGGGTATGCAGCCATTGTACTTCGTCAATGCAAACATCAATATGGGTTTGGTTGTTAACAGTTGTTCTAGCTAACCTTTTATCGAGTAAGTCATCCACCAACTTTTTCGGATAGGTAAGATTAAGCAAAATAATTAGGGCAGAGCTTTCCTCGCCAGTCACATCTAACGGTTCTGTATAAGCAGCAAATGCACGCCTCAACGCTGCCGAACGTGCTTGAACATCTTCAATATCTAGCAGTTCTCGCAAATGTAAATTCTTTACCATGCCGATAAGTACACCCCCTGTCTATCACTGCCGAAGCTGCTTTTATACTCGATCACTTGCCTTAAATAAAATACAGCTGCGTGAGGGTCAATCCGCTGCTTCATTTTTTGTCTAAACGCCGACGTTAATATCCCATCTTGATGAAGCCGATAAACTTGCTCTTGGGTTGTTGACAGTAAAACCGCTGTTTCTGCAACGCTGACTAGCATATCGGCCACGTTAGGCTTTTTCGATTTTGGATGTAACACCACCAATCTTTGCAAATAACCCATTGAAGCAGAATAGATAAAATGTGGCTCTTTATCCTCTGGATACAGACAGCGGGAATGCAGAATTAACTCACCAAAAATAAACCGAAAAGCAGTACGATTAAATAGCTCTATCAGCCTTAATTCAGCGCCTTGCGTCAGTTTATCCAGTTCTTGATAAAGGATTTCAGGCCAGTAATCAAAATACTCCACCGCATCGCTAAAAGAAGCTTCTTTACTTTTGCAATAACGCTTTTGATACCAAAGTAGAGCCGCAAGCCGATGAGTCGCAGATACTTCATGAAGAAGCGGATTTGTAGAGGTAACATCACCACCAATAAGGCTCCTCGCTAACATGAGATCTGGCTGTTTAGCGCGAACAATTTCTGCTTTTGAAAGCTCAAATCCACAGGAACAATAGCCAATTGATTCATTCTCAATATAGTTGAGCGGCGCTTTGCATTCGGGGCAATGATGGATCAACGCACACTCATGCTTGGCACAGGCAGCATATGGTTTTAAATGCCAAACTTGCCGAATATAAGGCTCATCCTTTAAGCATTGAGGGCAAACGGGCACACTCTCAACATCATCCTCATTTGCATAACGGATAAAACTTAAAGGAATATCGATACCATTACGATGCACTGCAACGCTAGACCCAATAAAGACTCTGTTCGATCTAAATAGGGCTATTTTCTCGAGTTCATGGGGAGGTAAACCAAGAAGGGATTCAAGTAAGCCCAACGCCCTCATCCTAAAATGGCTATTGTGCTTAGCATGATAAATATTGAGGCGTTTTAGCTCGATAGGGAAAGCCCCATGTGCTTCAAAGTCGAGCTCATGTAGCTCTTCTCTGATCGCCAAGCTGAGCTGCTGGTAAGAATCAAAAAAGTTCTCTGAAACGATTCGAAGCAAATAACTTTCAAGCGACTCATCAATGAATGCTCTTGCTCTAGGGGAAAATAAAAATGCCATCACTCACCAAAAACTAAGAAATCCTTAGCAATATAAATAAAACAGTTACATAAAAATAGCAAATGGTGAGTAATTGATTCTTTGTAGTTACCATGCCGCCGGTAGCAATACAGCATACTCTAAGCTAAGCTCACTTTGGGACATGAACCTTGTTAGATTGTTAGTTCTAATTTTTGATTTTCGGATAAGATATTCTATTAGTAATGCCCCAAAACAATTCGCCTCAGGCAAAAAGAGCGTTAATGGCGGTATCACCAAACGCGGCGACGGCTACTTACGTAAACAACTTGTTCACGGTGCCAGAGCCATAGTCAGTCATGCCAACAAGAAAAGTGATGATTTAAATCAGTAGATAACCCAATTAAGAAGCTGTAAGAGTATCTGCACAAAAGTAGTGGCCACCGCTCATCGACTCGATAGGCTGATGTGGACTTTATTGCACAAGCAAGTGCTCTACACACAGCAATACGGTACCTACCAAGGCAGCATAAACCATGAAGCAAATCGCTATCTTGCACAACTCGGTCGTGCCAAGGGCTTATAGCCCGTCTGGATGATAAGAGCAGCAAGATAGCACCTAATACTCAAGGTTGTTGTTAACGATGAAGAAATGGCTCAGTCCAACCAGTGTAAGCCCGATTAGGCCAAGGATAGGGTAACCCTAATACGCATGGGTGTTTCACATTTACAGGCACAGCGGTACGGATTTCATTAGGGGCAGCACATTCAGATGAATGAATGCATGCATAGCCCGTATATATGGCAGTACAACCGCTTTTAGCGGAAATTAGTCGCATCAATAACAATGGCAGGAGTAAAGCAGTTGAACAGAAAACTAAGGCCAAAAAGCCTTCGGTGAGCAGATTATTGCCTTGACTCACCGGGAGCGTCCATATATGGCCCCTTATTTTTAGAAATAACAGATTTGAGCGACAAAAAAGACATTCTGAAAATTGTCTGGTAATCTGGATTAAAGTCAATTTTTACCCAAAAATAGACGTTAGAAATTCAGTGATTTTGATCCTTTAGATTCAAATAAGGGTTGGGTCCCCCCCAAGAATGGAACTAAAATTAATAGCATTACAAGGAGCGACATTAATGTCAGGTAAACTTAGGAATGTATTTATAAGTCATCATCATAAAGATGATGCTAGTGTAGATGGTTTGACCAGTATTTTAGCAGGTAAAAATTACACAATAAGAAACAGTTCAATTAGGGCTAAACCTGAAAATCAAAAACGTTTAGATCAAAATAAAGTTAGCGATAATACCATTAAAAGACTTTTACGAATGAAAATGAGTTGGGCTAGTAAGGTAATCGTAGTTATCGGTAAAGAAACCCATTTAAGACCCTGGGTGAATTGGGAAATAAAAGAAGCTCATCGGCTTGGTAAACCAATAATCGGCGTATTCGAGAATGGTCTTAAAGATCAAGTAGATCTTCCTGAAAATTTAAAAAAATATGCATCATCTAGAGTTGGTTGGCGTTCAGAGTCCATAATTGATGCGCTTGAAGGGGAAAGCCAGTTTGAAAACCCTGATGGAACAATTTCACCAAAAATAGATGGGCAAAATATAGTATGTTGATAAATCCAAATTCAACTTTGTTCGCATATGTAATCACAAGAGACTTTGGATTTGCGCCAAATCCGTTTTACGGAATTTGCACACTAGCTACTTGTAAACCCAAAATAAGAAAAGGAGCAAAAATTGGCGATTGGATACTGGGTGTAGGTGGACGTGATTTAGGTACAGATATCCAAGGAAAATGTATCTTACTTATGAAAGTTTCAGAAAAAATGAGTTTCGAAGAATACTGGAATGAACCTCGATTTTCGCTAAAAAAACCTTGTAGAAATGGCAGTCCATTAAAAATGCTTGGAGACAATATATATCATAGAGATGGTGTTGGTAATTGGATTCAAGAGGACTCTCATCACAGTAATTCTGATGGAACTACAAATAATGATAACTTAAAAAGAGATACGGGTGATTGTGACCAAGTATTAGTTTCAAATAACTTCTTTTATTTTGGTAATAATCCCATTTCGGTGGATTTAGGTTCCATAAATTATAAGCCAGGAATAGGTCATAAAAAAATCCCATTTTCTAGTTCAGCAAGTGCTAAAAAACTCGTAGAGATGGTTTATTCTAAAAATAAATGCAACCTAAATTGTGTTATGTCAGATCCTTGTCAATTTATGGTTTCCCACCAAAGGGTAAATCAAAGCACAGGTGTAATATATTAACAAGAAAAAATTAAGCACATGATTTAATTGATATTTAATGTTTAACATTGGCGCTTACAAGGTGTTCGTTATTATAGAACAGGACCGACTCTAATTTGAGAGGAAACATACTTATGGACAAAAATATTTCTGAGGTGATGCTTTAATGGAGCATTTTTATAGCCCACCTTTAGCTGTCAATTTTATATGGAATCCATCAGATTCTGATTTAGCGATGCCTGTCCTAAAGGTTATTAGAGAAAGTCTAACTAGAGATAGGGATAAACCTTTTTCTCGAAGCTTAAATATCCCATTTTTTCAATACAGTTCATCAAATGGTAATGAAACGCCAAGTAAGTATCCCCAGAAACTTGCTGATAAAACAATTATTTTTGTGTTTACAAGTTTGAATACTGTAGGTAATAGCAATTGGAGTGATTATATTGAAGGTATTCCCTTAGATGATTCTGTATCTATTGTACCGATAGCCTTGGACCAATATGGGTTGAATCACGCTGGAACTCTTTATGGCTTGAATTGTATCCGCGCATATGACTGGCCAAGCGAGAATAAAAGCCTATTTGCGACTGTTTATCTGGCGCATGAAATTTACAGACATGGCTGTGTACAGAATAATTTCAATAATGCTGGAAGCGACCTATCTATTAAATTATTTTTAAGCCACTCAAAGCGAGGGGATACAGGATTATCTAATTCATTAAAAGTAAAGGAATTTATTGACACCACGAATATGAAGCGTTTTTTTGATGCCACAGAAATTGCTCCCGGTTTCTTATTTTCTGAAGAAATTGAAAAACATATTCCAAACTCTACACTCATTGCATTTGAAAGTGATTCTTATTCATCACGCTATTGGTGTCAAAGGGAGATACTTTGTGCAAAAGAGAATAATAGACCAGTAGTTGTCGTAAACTGTCTAGATACTTTCGAAGATAGAATATTTCCTGCAGCTTCAAATGTTCCATGTGTTCGTATTTCAACGTCTAAAGAACTAGGTGAAAGGGATGTACTTCGCATCTTGTCCACAGCGATTATTGAAACCATACGGTTCGATTTGGCATTAAAGTCATTGCAAAAATATAAGGAAGAAGGATGGCTATTATCGGATTGTCATTTATTCGCGCGACCACCCGAAATACGACAGATTTTGAAACTAAGTGAAACAAGCTCAAAAACGGTTTACTACCCTGACCCTCCTATTTTTGCTGAAGAAGCAGATTGGCATTCTTTGTTAGGAGTTAGGGCATGTACACCTCTTTGGGATCCATCTGATCATGATATTCTAACTAGAGTTAAGGTTGGAATATCAATATCAGATAGAAATGAGAATGATTTTTCAGAAACCCATAGTCATCCAGACCAGTTGATTTTATTGGCACAAGAGCTAGCAAGACACATGCTTGCAAGGTCTGCAACATTGATATATGGCGGAGATTTACGACAAAATGGGTTTACAGAATTCATCCTAGATGAAGCGACTATATTAAAAGAAAGGCTAAAAGATACAGATATTCATATAGAAAATCATCTCGCTTGGCCTTTATATTTGTCAGATAAAAACATAATTGCTTGGAGAGCAAAATATCGTCAAATAATGTCTACTGTCCAACATGCTATTCCAACTGATGTTAGTGTAGGAATATCTAACACTGTTTTTTTACCTTCAAATTCACCAGAAAATTCTTATATCTGGTCACGCTGTCTGACTAGTATGCGAGAAAAATTAATAGATACATCAACGATTATAATTTGTGCCGGAGGGAAGGCATCTGGCTATAAAGGGAAAATGCCGGGGGTTTTAGAAGAAATAATAATTTCACTATTTAACAAAAAACCAATTTTTCTCTTTGGTGGTTTTGATGGAATTGTAGGCGATGTATGTAACGCTATACTAAATAAAGAGACGCCGGATACTTTAACTGAAGATTGGCAAACATCCAATAATTCTGGCTACTCAGCCTTGCAAAAACTTGCAAAATATCACAATCATAATTGTGACTATCAAGAAGTAATTACTTTTATTCACAACATTTGTTTGTCAGATTTAGCATCAAACGCTGGACTTAGCGAATCAGAGTATAGACGTTTGATGGTGACACCATTTGTTGACGAATGTGTTTACTCGTTATTAAAAGGCTTAAAGCAATTAAACGAAAATACTTAGCTGTTTAGCCAATATTATTAAGAACTACAAGGAGTTTGGGAATGGAAACCTATTCAAAAAAAAGCATAGAAAATGTAGGCGGGTCATTACCACTTGCTGAATACGAGGCCGCTATCGAGAAAACAGATATGTTTTTGAGTGACGATATTACTCCTGTTCTCCTAGGCCTTTTTGGTGAAGTCGGCAGTATAATGGCAGCCACAAAAAAATATCGAAGGGAGGAAAAAGCATACACCGGTTACAAAGAATCTGTTGAGGAAGAATTTGGTGATGCACTTTGGTACTTTACCGCAATCTGTAGACGATTTGATTTACGGATATCTGACATTTTTGAAGCTGCATTTAATAATAATGATCTAAAAACAATTTCAGCTAATGACAGTGAGGATGCACCTATATCTCAAATTATAACATCTGAAAAAATCAATGACCTTGATGAAACTTTCATCGCGTTGGGGTGTGCAACAGCTAAATTACTTAAAGTGAATAAAAATACAGATCAGAACTTTGATTGTCTTGTTGAGTTTGCTCGAATTTATATTCAATCATTACAGTCTATAGGACTTTCATTCGCAAAAGTTGCGAGAGAAAACATAAAAAAAGCGGTAGGCCGTTTTGAAAAACCAATTGCATCTACATTACCTGATTTTGACGCAGAATTCCGTGAGGAAGAACAACTTCCTAGAAATTTTGAAATAGAAATAACTCAAAGAGATAGCGGTCAAAGTTACTTAAGATGGAACGGTGTTTTTCTTGGTTCTCCTTTGACCGATAATATACGAGATCCAGATGGTTATCGGTTCCACGATGTATTTCATTTGGCACATGCTGCGATTTTGCACTGGTCACCTACTTTCCGAGCCCTAATTAAACATAAGAGAAAAAGCGATCCAATTTTTGACGAGGCTCAAGACGGCGGTAGAGCGATTGTTGTTGAAGAAGGGCTTACCGCTTGGCTATATTCATACGCAAAGGACCTAGATTATTTTGAAGGACATAACAGTGTTTCTTTTGATGTTCTCAAAATAATTAAAAAATTTGTTAATGGTTATGAAGTTCATGAATGTCCATTAAATCTGTGGGAAGATGCCATATTGCAAGGATATGAGGTGTTTAGACAAGTCAAAAAGTATAATGGCGGTATAATTATAGGAGATAGAGAACAACGAACTCTTAGATACAGAAAAATTGGAGAACAATATGAAAGCTGAAATTTTCATCAAAGAATTGAGTGGATTAAAATTTGACAATACTTTCAATCCCTACTCCGATCGCTGCGAGGTTTATGATAACTCCAATGCACCGGTACATCGTCGAGATGTATTAAAAAAAATGTTAGTAGCGGCGAGCAAAGTTGAAGTCGATTCTATTTGGATTGGCAGAGATTTAGGGCACCGGGGGGGGAGAAGAACTGGACTAGCACTAACTGATGATGTCAATTTTGCAAATCATTTGAGTAGATGGTCTTTAGGCAGTGATCAAATTACGAAAGGAGAAGCAGTGCCAGAACGAACAGCTGCGGTAATATGGAGCGTTCTCGAAAAAATCACATTGCCTATTTTCCTATGGAATGTTTTCCCACTTCATCCTTATGAGCCAGGTTCCCCCTTTAGTAATCGTGCCCATAATTCTAAAGAACGAAAAGCAGGTGAAGAGTTGTTAGAAGCTCTCATAGCTTATTTACAACCTAAGAAACTAATTGCAATAGGGAATGATGCTGAGCGTGCTGCTTTGAAATTTTCAAGTAAATGCAGCGTTTATAAAGTTAGGCATCCTAGTTATGGAGGACAAAATATATTTCTTAAACAAATGAGCTCGCTTTATCCCTAAGATTAAATATTTACGGGATCAGATACATTGATTTTATAATGTCTGTTATTAGCACTTTGCAAATCGAGATTCCGAGCGTCAGCGAAAGAGTCTTCTTCCCACAGTCTGGTAAACAAACATCATAATGCATGCCAGTCTTTAGTCGTTGCCAAAACTAAATAGGATCAGAAGTAAGGTTACTTTTAATTCAAATTGGCTGAAGAAGTAAGTGTAAAAATAGTTAATCGGTTCAGGGTCGGTACCTGTCTCTTGATCAGATCTTATAGCACCTTACCAGCAGCCAACATTTTTTTTAGCTAACCGATAAGCCAGACACTTGCGCGCGCAATATGTCCCAGCCTTCCCAAATCGTTGACCAGCTCGCTACGCCAGTGCGTTTGGTGTCCATAAAACCACCTAACTTAGCTAGTGATGTATAAGCCCAATGCCAAATTTAACAACGCAAGATCTCTGACATTATGTTCAATTTCTAACCTAGTTCTGATCCGCCATATGTCTTCAAGTTTAAAAGGACGTTATTGACCGATATGCTTAGTGTCTTGTTGAGTAACCATGTGAACCTCTTTATTCAAGAAAGATTACTGGTTAAGTGTAAAGCGATTAAGATTGGGATGTTGGATAAAATGCAGATTAGCTTTATGAATTTTGCATGAGAAAATGTAGGTCAAATGTACTCATTATTGCGAACGTGAAATATCAGTTCTAACGAGGAATGGGGCAAAAGCACGTTAACTCAAGGTTAGCTCAAATAGACAGTTTTATGGCGAGAATCAGACTTGCCTAGACTGACTCACATACATACTTTAAAACTTTATTCATCCTCAAATCGCAATAACACCGAAAAAATTGCGACGACAAAAAGAGCACGAATAGTTGCGCTTTATTAAGCCTTGTACTTGACAGAACCACTGACTTTAAAAGCATGCATACACCGTCTTCCTGAGGTTTCAGCACCATGACAGGTAATATTTTTTTCTATTTTTTCTTTCTTGCCGCTTATCGCTTCACGTAAAATATTACCCATTGAAAAACCTCCACCTTCACATGATGGATTGGTGCAATTAATGTATTCGCCGCCGGGGCGCTCTAGTGTGAGATGATGTGTCACCTGTTCCTTCATCCAGATTAGGCTCTCTAACTCTGTAACTCTGTAACATGAATAGACATCTCCTGAATTTCAGGATATGCGTCCTTGAAATCACTTTTTGAGCCGAAAACGAAGTTTGTTTCGTTAAAAATATCAGAAGGCTTCTTCGACATACGCATTCTCCTATATGGCTTAACATTTAATACGCATTTAGCTCATGAGGCGATTAAAACGCGCACTATTAATTCTCTTTTTGCATCGCCTGTATTGCGGGGTTATACATTAGGGCACGCTCAACACTATCATGCCGAATAACCAAGGTCTCATTACCAAGCCAAAAGGCACAATGAGTTGGACTACAGATGATCTGCTTCACACGTATGGGGGTTGGAAGCAACTTTGAATGAAGCATTGCATACGCCCCAAGCTTATCGTTGAACACTCCTATTTCTTTAACGGCCTGTTCTTTGCCAATTTTTCCAGATAAAACAGTAGCTAACACAAGAGAAAGCACCAATAAAAAGATACCAACACTATATCCATAAATGATTGTGCTCTTATCTACGAGATTGTGCATAGCTTCTGAAGGGCGATTTTTTAGTTTTAACGAAGCTAATCGGGCAAGAATAATGGATTGCCAATGTTTAACCTTTGGATAAGAAGAGAGTATTGCTGTAACAATCACCGTAAAAACCAATGTGCAAACAGCTATTATCGCGTACAGCATTGGCTTGAAACTAAATATCATCAAAGCAAGGAATCCAGACACTAGAGATTTATCTGATGCGAGTGGGAACTGTGAATCATCAAGGCCAAACACCGCGAGATAACTTTGATGATACGTAATTCCCATAAAATACAACGCTGCAGAAATGACTGGCAATACGGTAAACAGCGTTTGTAGACGAGACTCATTCATAATGCGATTTCACTTGAAATTTTAGAGTTAGTTTATTGATAACACTATAAAATATTGCAAGCAAGTGAATCTAGCCTACATTCTCTTTTGAAGATAGTAGCGCGGTAATCATTTTGTAATGCAAATTTACCAGCGGCCTCTATAAGAGGAACTTTGCATTAAGAAGAAGGAAAATAGGCGTATGCACCACATAGAATGAGTTATAACAGTAGAGTAGCGAAACAGAAACAACTAATAAAAACTCAAGAGCAATGTAAATATCCGTGTCTGAAGCACAAACTAGAAAGATCTAAACATGCAACAGTGATGAACTGATATTGATGAGCACATATGTAGACTGAAAATTATGTCGTTCTAGTCAATGAAAAGCCATGTCTAATCCCATTAAGACACTTCTTTTCGGTATGTTTTTCATTACCAGATAGTGAGGCCAAAACAATGCCTAACTCATTAGCCAAATCACACAACTCAATATCCTTCTGAGGAATAGCACTTAAAACAGCCTTGAGCTTAGTCATGAACAATTCAATATCAATCCGATTTGATTCTGAGGCTCTTTCAAGCAAGTAAGCTTCGAGAACAGCTGGGTCCTTGAATGCAGCGGCTTTAACTGCTGAAAATGGAATGCCTTTAACTTTATTTTTCACAATTAACCACCTTGGGAGTACTTACTATCTTTCTATGTGGGAAAACTTAAAGCGACATCAGCTCAACTAAGAACTTTCGACTGAGATATGGTATTTTCCTTTGCCTATTTGCTACTTAACAGCATAGAAGCACGGTTAGTGCGGCAGCCCTACGCAACTTCGATAACCTCCCACGAATAACAGAAGGACGATGAGCTATCTTCAGAAACGGACCGATTCAAATCTAGCTAAAAAGCACCACAAATATTTTATGACTTTGTGATTTGTTCTATCAAATTGGACTTTTCTTCTTCTGTCATTTTTTCAAGTAAACATAGCAATTTAGCCGTGCTTTCCGACTCACAAAAAAAGTAAGCGACTGGCACATCTAATTCATCAGCGATAGCCTTTAAAGTCTGGTAGTCAGGTGTATGCTTGCCTTTTTCGTACTGATTCATACGCGCACTCGCAGTGCCCACTTCCATACCTAGCTGGATACCCAGCTGTTTTTGACTAATCCCCTTAGCAGTGCGAGCTTGTTTGAGCCTGAGAGGTAATGGATTGGTGATTTTATCAGCCACAGCTTCAACATGATTTGTCCTTTGATAACTCAGATTGTCTTAGTTTTTTCACATAAGGTATACTAAGGAATCCTTAGCTTTTTAGGGCTTGTTGTCAAGATTTAATCTGAGCTAAGTAATATCAAGTTACCTATCAATGAAGACTCTGTTGATTTAAGCGTAACCAAATGTCATGGAGTGGCTCGTTAAGCATTGAAATTAAAAACTATTGGTAAAAACCGTGGCTATAAAATTAATCCGTATAAATGAAATTTTGTTTAGTATTATCATTGCCGTAGAGCTTGAAAAATTCACTATTACTCAGATAAAAAACTTAATAATAGAGGCAAATTCTTCAGTATCGCCAAAAGATATAGATCAACTGGTGCGTCGTGCTTGTGCAAAGCTGGTCAATGTTGGATTTTTGGAGAAAAGAAACCAGGGGAATAAGCACGTTTATTATAAAACAGCACTGTTCGATAAATCACAGCTAGTACCCAGCAACACGCGGATCAAAACAATAGTAACCACATCTTCAAACTCACAAGAACTGACGCGACTTAAGGCTACACTCAACCAATATCAAGTTGATTTACTTGGATACATTGGGGAAGCTGAAGAGTTTAAACGTCTCATTGAAGATATCCCCAATTCGAAACCCAGGCTTTATCCGAGATACATGAATGCTCGTAATCAAAGTTCAACCTTGATGGGGAAGATTAAAGCTGTAGAGTCATGCCTTAACGACCTCAAAGGCCTATGACTGTGAAGTTAAGACAATGGCAAAGCCAATGCGTTGATGCGGCATTGGCACGATATCAAACTCAAAGTCACTTTATGTGTTTAGCCACGCCAGGTGCGGGCAAAACAATAATGGCAGCTGAACTAGCATCAAGACTAATCGATGCTGGTAAAATTGATTTTGTGCTGTGCTTCTCTCCATCATCAGAGGTGAATGACAGCATTCGCTCAACCTTTTCAAAGCGTCTGAACAAGCGATTTGACGGGCTAATGGGGGCCATTGGTAGTGTCTATACTTATCAGTTCATGCCCTCCTTAACTGAGGCGTTTTGGCAGCTATTACGAACGCATAAAGTGTTTGTGATCATGGATGAAGTTCATCATCTAAAGGGCAATCTTCTTAGTAATGCCAATGCGTGGGGAGAAGAGGTACTACTAAATATTCAATATCATGCGGCATATACGTTAGCGCTTTCTGGTACACCTTGGCGCTCAGACAAGGCCCCTATTGTGCTTTCACGATTCACTGAACCAGATAATACAATCCACTGTGATTTTAGCTATGGATTAAAACAGGCAATTGCGGATAACGTCTGTCGTCAGCCTAATATCGTTTTAATTGATAACAACAAAATCAAACTAGAACTTGATCAAGAGATTGAGACATTTGCATCTATAGCTGAGCTCTTGTTAGGCCCAAGATACAGTTATCAAGCGTTAATAAATCATCATCAAATAATGCATTATATGTTGAATCAAAGCGTTAAAAAATTAGCTGAAACACGCCTGAGTAACCCGAATGCCGGCGGTTTAGTTGTCGCGGCATCAATTAAGCATGCTAAACGATTACTCCAAATACTTGTCTCTGACCTTAAGCAAAGTGCGTGTATCGTGACGTCTAACTCAAAGCATCCTTCCTGTATTATTGATGGATTTCGACAAAGTCACACCCAGTGGATTGTTAGTGTGGGGATGATTTCTGAAGGTACTGATATCCCTCGGCTGCAAGTATGTTGTCATTTGAGCCGAATAAAAACTGAAATGCATTACCGACAAGTGCTAGGTCGAATATTAAGGGTTAATTCAAATGAGGCTCAACAAGCTTGGTTATTCACGTTAGCAGAATCAAGCCTGACAGAGTTTGCTTATAGAATTGACCAAGATTTACCAGAGCAATCTGTGGTTATCGAGCAGACTGGCTCACAGGATTTAGACCTAGAGTTACCGCAATTAACATCGAGTGAGGCTACGCAAGGGAATATAGGTAATGAGTTACATGTAGATCTGTCAGATTTTTCATTATCCAATACTAATGGGCATGCTAGCGCTTCACATAAGTCAGCCATTGACGAAGAGAACTCTTACAATTTGGCATTGCTAGGTTCATATAAAGAGCAAATCGTCAGAATGTTTGATAATTATTTACTCAGTAGCTGAGCCAAGGTTTGTGGTTTAGAAAATACTCTAGCAATCAGCATGTCTTCTGCTGACATTGCATTGGAGTTATACCTAGAATGCCCAAAAACTTCAGAAATCAGAATCTCCTCTATTGGTTGAGTAAATGGATTATTTGAGACTGTCTCTGATGTTCTATTGAAAAGTGTTGTATAAGCATCAGCAAAATGTTGATTTTCTAGCATGTTAGCATCTGCGAGCAGCGCATTCTTCAATGATTCTAAAAGAAGGTGTTTTAGAATCCTATTTTCACCTCTACAGGCTGCAAACAAGGGAATTGCCACATACTTATCTTCCAGCTTGGGAGGCTCCGCAAACGGCATGTACTTAGCTAAACCCATCAGATATTGGCGGTAATACTTGCTGTCTTTTTGAAGACTAAAATATTCAAGCTTTCTTCTTCTCACTAAGCGAGATGACCACTGTGGTTCTTCTGCAATTTGTTCGGCCCAAGGCATACCGACTAACACAATAGGAACTCTGGCTTCTTCACTTATATACTTGAACGCATTTGCAATCAGCTGTCTCTCTTGAACTGTTTTGAACTCGATTAATTCTTGAAACTCATTAATGATAAGCAGCTCAACTTTGGCTTTAACCAAGTTATCAACCAGTTTTTTCCTCAAGTCTGTGGCATAGCCATGCTTCTTTCTTTGATGGCTTCCAAACAGTTCAAGATCCATCAACATCTGAGTTAGTGTTGCATCTAATCCTTTGCCACTAGATATACGGCTAACTAGAACTGGTATAGATTCACGTCCGTATTTCTGGCTAGCTAATACTTGTTTTTTATAGTGGTTAATTAGATGGCTTTTGCCTACTCCGGTATCTCCAGTTAAGAGCATACATTGCTGATCTGATTGAAAAGTTCGATTAAACCTTAGTTCATCAAAATCATTGAAAATGGTTATCAACTGAGGATGCATGACAATACAGTCGCTAAATTTACCCAGTTGTTCAATTTGAGTAGGACTTAATGTCTTCATTCAAAAGCCTCTAAATCGTCGTCCCAGTTTTCGAAAATATGGATTTGTTTAGCTGCTGATTTATTAGGTAAAAGTAAGCTCTGATCATCACTTTTCATTTTTATCGTATTTTGGCCTGTGCTACTCACATCAGCCAACTGAGCCTGTTTCTTAACCGCTGTAATTTTTGCTTTGGTTTTGGATGCTATAAATGCTTCTTGCTCTTGTTTAACTCGAGCATGAATAGCCATACGCGCTTTAGCTAATCCCAAATCATCCTTCCCTTCCCGAATAATCTCACGATTAATTTTCTTAATCACTTTATGCTCATGAAGGCTCAAACCGTGGGTATAATCACTATTATCAGTACAGGGGACTCTAAGATAACCGCCTAATTCCTCGAGGTAAACATGGATACTAGATAGATCATCAGGGTCGACTTTAATGATTTTTTTGATGGTTTCTTTGGTTTGTGGGTAATGCTTTCTGTAATCGGCCAAAGCAGTAGAGTCATACATTAACTCTTCAAATTTGAAACCATTTCTGGTTAATGTTCGCTCATCTGAAATACCCATCAGCACAGTAAACCGTTGTTCGTCCTCTGCGCTCATCTTTAGTGGCGGGAAAATATCAAAGCCGCGTTGCCACTGTTTTATGGGAATTCGCGTTTCACGTGAGTCTGAATCTTGATGATAAATATCAACAATCCAACGATGGAATTCTTCGACAAATGTGGAGAAACGCATAATGGCATCTTTTTCAGGTTTAAAATCTTCTTTTGCTAGGATGTTGGGGAAGGTTTTGCCTGGTATCTCAGTTAAAAAACACTCGTTAATCATCCCGAAAAAACGTTCTACAAATGGCTTTAACCAAGGTTTGCGAACTGGATTATATTGAATGTTAATTCCCGCCTCTTTACATGCATGCTCTAAGCTTTTAGACCAAAACTCTGCTCCATTATCCACAACTAGGGTTTCAAATTTGCCAAAGCAAGGCCACTCATTTTTAAGCTCGATTCCAAGGCCTTTAAATGATTTGGGTTTTATTGCATGTACTATTGCTTTTGCGGCTGAAACATATGAAGGAGCTCGATAACTTAAGTGAAATCCCAAAACGCAACCGCTGAAAACATCAACAACTAAAGTTAAATAAGGTCTGCCAATTGGGATAGATAATTCATCGTCAATCAGGATTAGATCTAGTGGAGTGTGATCAATTTCTACCCGTTCTAATATTCGCGTTGGGGGAATATGGGATGAGCAATATGCAAACCATTGATCTGCTCTAAATTTACCGTGCCGCGCCACTGCAACAGGATAAGGAGGTAATGACTTTATTCTTTGGTTAAAGCTTTTATAAGAAATGATAGGAATTTTTCCATCAACAATGCTCTCATTTTCAATTGTGATGGCATCTTTATAGTACTGATATGCTGTAGATACTTTAGGCCTTTTAGCATCTAAAAAACGAGTTAGGGCTTGCTCAAAAAATGCTTCATCCCCCTTAACTCGACTCGTTCTATTACCCATTTTGTGTCGCTTAACGACTAATGCTGCAAGGTCACCATCACTTTCAATGTAGCTTTTACGCCAACGGACTAACGTTCGCCAGTTAGGCCGCTTGTCCGTGGTGGTAATAAAAAGAGCATCAAGAATTGGGTCTAGATTTTTTTGAGTCCATCCACCAGTGATTGTTTTTTCGATGAAGGCAATGAGCTGGTATTTATCGAGCGCTTTGTTTTTTAAAAAGTCAGGAAAGGTATCTAAGTCTCTTTTGACTAATACTGTATCCTCTAACTTTACATATTGAATGGGGGTGTCGGGCTTCTTGACTAATTCAAACTCACTGAACTCATCCTCGAAGTCCATCATTCAATACACCATACTGCAGGATTGCAACTAAGATCATCTTGGCTTAAGTTCGCCTTAAGCAATCCTTTATGCATAAGGGAATACAAGTGTGAACGGGTTTCCCCTAATGCTAATGATTGCTTTACAGCTACATCGTTAACATTAATTTTCCCCGCTTTTTTTATAAGATTGAGCAGTTCAACTTGAATGTCGCTCAAGCCGTAAACTCCCGAATATCGATGCAAAATTTTAAGGTTATTTAGAATAGGATTTACGCGGATTTGTCGTTCTGTTATCAAGATAAGATCTGCTCCCAAAGACTGAGCAGCCGCCTTCTTTGCTAGAAATTTAGCCCTAAAGATTGGATCGAATGTTTTACTATAAGGTTTGTATTCGTGGAACTTTGCCGTCCCATCAATAAAGTGAACTATCGTATCAGGTGTATAGGGCAATCTTTTGCCCTCAAAATCGTAATAAAACCCTTCAGGCTGACTACCAAACTCCTCTATACAATCATTGTATTCATGATGAAAGCACGCATCAAACTCCAGTGTACTTTCACACATTATCGTTTCGCTAACTTTTGCGCTAGCGAATTTAAATACGTTTTTGTTCGGTGATGGTTTACGTAAGCTTCTTATATACATAAGTATAATTCGAACGAATAGTGTACATTTAGTTTACTGGCATGCAGTTTTTTGTCAATCTATGGGTTATTAATTGTTCAACATACTAATATTAAAGAAAATAGCTTTTGTAACATGATTACAAAAGCCATTTTTATGTCATTGAATGAGTTAAATTTGTCATACTATTGGTACATTATGTCAATGTATGGGTTCAGCGACAATGGTCATCATATTTAATGAGTGTCTTACTTAACCCTATTTCATCGCGGCTTTTACATAGACATCGAAACGGTTTTTCTTGGTTTCAATAACCGTATTAGGCTTAACCCCGTCCAAATCTTCGGCATAGTCTGGGCGCTTAACAACGACACGTTTAGTTGCTAAGGCTAAAGCGGGGGCGAGTAAGCCATCGGCATCTAAATCGGCACCGACTAAGGATTGGAATACACGCATTTCTTTTTTAACAAGGGCCGATTTATCACGGTGGGGGTACATAGGATCGAGGTAAACCACATCCACCTCTTGTGCCAATTTCGATAGTGCTTCTAGGCTAGATCCATGAAACAGGCGCATCCGCTCACGCATCCAATCGCCAATTTCAGCATCTTGATAGGCGCGGCGCAGGCCGTCTTCAAGCAATGCCGCAACCACAGGATGACGTTCAACCATAGTTACAGTGCAACCAAGGCTTGCGAGCACAAACGCATCGCGCCCTAAACCCGCAGTGCCATCAACCACACTCGGTGTTACCCCTTGCTTTAATCCCACCGCTTTAGCGATAGATTGGCCGCGACCACCACCAAACTTACGTCTATGGGCGACGGCACCAGTCACAAAGTCCACCACTATGCCATCGAGCTTAGGCTCATCGCGTTTATGCAGTGATAACGTATCTGATTCAAAACGTAATTCGAAGGTCGCATTCGCATCGTAGACGAGTTGCCAACGTGCACAAATATCCACAAGTGTTGGGTATTGCTGATTGAAAAAAATCGGGGTCACAGGCTGTCTTCTAACCAACGAAAATGATGGCCATTATGCCTAAAAATCTCGTTTATGAATATGCTAGTAAGCAAAACACATCGCTAAGCTCATCACTGTCTTAGCCAATTTGTCTCAGTACGCCCTTAATAATTCAAACAAGCATCACACTGTAATGTACTGATTTATAAAGGCAGCAATCTATTTGTATAACAGTTTAGTGATTTATGTTATATGTTACGTCCCCAGCCAACCTGCGTGACTTCCGTACGGGATAAGGACTTTTTTTGCTTCAATGGCTAAAAGGTTTTTTGTTTATCAGGGAGCAAGATTTTTTAAATCCTGACAAAACGATATTAAAAACCAGCTTATTGCGGATTATTCTGCTTAGTGGCGCCATCTTGACCACTAGCATAGTGCTGCATAGCTCTTTAATTGCGTATGAGTTAAACCTCACTTTCATTATCAGCATTACGGTCAGTTTTTTAACCGTACTATTCCTGTCTTTATGGTTTACGCGCAAATATTTACTCGTCAGCTCTATCAGCCTGCTGGCGATGGTTATTGCAGCCTGTTTATCTATGCTGTTGTTTATCCCTGACTTCAACTTATCGCAGGTAGGTATTACTTTCTTATATACCTTGCCCTTGATGGCGCTTTTCCTGTTTGGCAGAAAAGTCGCTTTTATTATGATGTGTTTCAACGTATTGCCTTTTTTACTGCTACTGCGTAACCAAAACCTGCCTCCCATTATCGATATTGATATCAGCCTACCTGCGACCCACGCTTATCTAAACGGTTTGCTGTTTATGTTTTTTAATATCTGTATCCCGTTGTCGGCGATGCGTCTGCTAAAAACCCAGAAAATCCATGCGCAGCAAATGATCCAGCATCAAAATGCACTGCAACATACATTAGACCAATATGCTGAAATCTTTGAAAATAATGGTACAGCCTCTTTCTTCTGCAATGAGGATGGAGTCATTCTCAACCTGAATAATGCCGCGAGGGAAATCGCTGGAGAAGTCACACTAAACCGCACTCGCCTATGTGACATTTTTGAACTTACCGAAGATACCAGCACGAATTTACTGGCGGCCTCGTTTCCGACCCATTTAAAGAACAATAACAGCACTAAATATCTGCTGCAAAAAGCCTCATTACAGCACCATGATACTTTGTTATTTCACTGCCACGATGTCACAGAACAGGCGAACCATGCGATTGAGCTGAGTCGACTTAAAAAACACCACATCAGCACGCATTTCTATGATTTAGTGACGGGATTACCCAACGAAAATCACTGGTATAACCCAGCGCCAAGCTTGATCCATCAGGAAATGACCGTAGCCTTAATCAAAATTGATAATCTTAGCCAAATTAATGCTGCTTTCGGTATCAACGTCGGAGATGCCATCCTAAAAGCCTTTGCTATTGAACTCAAAAATCGCTTTGGTCATATCGCAAAAATATACCGATTTAGAGGAGCATCGTTTGCACTCGAGTTTACTAGCCTGCCGCTTATCTCCCCTGAAAACCTAGCGCTACAATTACGCGAGCGTATTCCAACAAACCTACAACTTAAGCAAGAACAACAGACTGAATATCATCTCGAGTGCAGAGTCGGTTGCAGCTCTGGTAATAAAGCCTCACCGCAGCAAGCCGCGGAGCAATGTTTAATTGCCATAAAACAAACCACCCAAGCTAGCCCAGTGATAGTGTATTACATTGGTTTGATTAACAATCTGCTCGAAGCTTCATCGCAAAAAGCCAGAATCCGTGACGCGCTGAAACACAACCGCCTTGAAATGTGGCTGCAACCTAAAGTGATGGCCAATGGCCACATTACTAGCTTTGAAGCGCTAGCCAGAATGTTTGACGAAGACGGCACTATGATCATGCCGAACACTTTTATCCCCATCATAGAGTCATCTCAATTGCAGGCGATTTTTGCGATAAAAGTTTTCAGGCAATTACTACAACTGATCCGTTCTTGGCCTAAAAATGTGCCTCTGGTTAGGATTGCCTTTAATTTATCTGGGCAAGATATTCTGTCGGATCGCTTCTTTAAAGTGTTGATCCAAACCTATATGAATCATCCTGAACTCATCCCATTGTTGGAAATTGAAATTACTGAAACCTCTGTATTTTCAACCCATAAAGAAACAGGCCGACGCCTAAACACCTTAGCTCGCATGGGGGTTTCTATCGCTATTGACGATTTTGGCACTGGCCATGCATCATTAAGCCAGCTCATTGATATCAGTGCCGACACGATTAAAATCGACCGTTACTTTGTCAGTCAAATGGGCATTAGTGAACGCCATACCCAAATTGTTAACGCCGCCATCCTGTTAGCCAAGAGCTTAAAACTCAACGTCATTGCCGAAGGTATCGAAACCGAAGCCCAGTTATTGCAACTCACTGCGCTAGGATGCGAACAATTTCAAGGTTATTTATTCGGTAAACCCGCACCTGCGAATCTCTGGCTGAAAACCTTTCAAATGCAAACCCCCACACATTGGTTTGCCAATAAAAAGAGCGCCAACTGAGGCATTAAATTTACGCCTAGAACCATCGCAGGTATAATTGCCGACTGGCATTTGCCTCTCTTTGCTATGTTTGCAAATTACTAGGATTACCCCATGTTAAGTTACCGCCATGGTTATCACGCTGGCAATTATGCCGATGTGTTGAAACACGCCATCTTGCTACAAACCTTGCAGCTGATGCACAAAAAAGACAAACCACTCGTGTATATCGATACCCACGCAGGTGCGGGTGGTTATGCTTTAAGCGATGAATTTGCACAGAAAACAGGTGAATACCTCGAAGGTGTAGCTAAGCTTTGGGATAAAACTGACTTACCACAATCGCTGCAGGACTATGTCGCCGCCGTGCGCCATTTTAATGAAGAAAATCCAGACGAACTCAACTTCTACCCAGGTTCACCCGCCATTATCGACATGGAGCTAGGGCCTAAAGATCGCATGGTCTTGCACGAGCTGCACAGCACTGATTACGTGTTATTGGATGATTATTTCTGCGAAGACAGACAAGTTAAAGTGATCAAAGGTGATGGCCTAAAAGGCCTTATCGCCGCAGTACCACCATTAGAGCGTCGTGCTCTGGTGCTAGTCGATCCTAGCTACGAGATGAAAACCGACTACCAAGATGTGGCCGAAACCCTGATAAAAGCACACAAACGTTTTGCGACGGGTGTGTTTATCCTGTGGTATCCAGTCGTAAATCGCGCTCAGACCGAAGGTATGTTATCGCGCCTCGCCAACAGTGGCATTAAACGTCAGCTGAGAATTGAACAAGCCATTAAGCCCGATTCAGATGAATTTGGCATGACTGCGGCAGGATTATGGATCATCAATCCACCTTGGCAGTTAGACGAAATCGCAACTGAATTAATGGATTACTTGGGTAAAACACTTGGACAAGTGGACGGTAACATTACTGTAAAATGGGAAGTCGGCGAGTAACCTTCGACTCAAATGGCGGCGATGATCTCCGGATTTTCGCCACTTCATTTCAGCTTATCAATGCGGTAACTAAACGTCCTTCTGCTCGCGGTAACGCTTCAATAAAATTTTCACACGCTCAACATAGGCTTGGGTTTCAGGATAAGGCGGAATGCCATTGTACTGAACCACGGTCGTCGGCCCCGCATTGTAAGCCGCGCAGGCCAATGCGATATCACCATTGAACTGTTTTAGCATTTGTGCCAAATACTTACTGCCACCTAAGATATTCTCTTCGGGTAAAAATGCATTTGCCACACCCATTTCTTTTGCTGTTTCTGGCATCAATTGCATTAATCCCATGGCGCCAGTTCGCGAAAGTGCACGCGCATTAAAGGCTGATTCCGCGTGGATCACAGCGCGGATTAAGGCGGGATCAAGTTGATGCTTATGGGCTGCATGGGAGATCAGGGCATCATAATTAGCGGTAAATAGCCGAATACCATTCCAGTCTATGGTCGAATCGGGACGACAGGCAAAACAGTCATATAACAAAATTTGATACTGGTTATTTGCGGGGGCTTTGTCGGTAAATACGGTGACACCATTAGCTTGTTGGTATTGATAAACCTTGAGTTTTTCTAGACCTTCACTACTCACTATGCCGCTCTGTGAGTACCGCGCCACAATACGCGGCTTAGCTTTTTCGCGCGCCTCCTCAGCATTTGCATTTATCATCAAACTCGAAATCAATAATAAGCACAGGCCTAACACCTCAAATCTGCAGGGCAATGAAAAGGCTGCAAAAGTCAGTGTACGAGCAAGCGCTAAGCGAGTAAGCAACATCAAAGTCCCGTGTACTGATTAAGTTTAAGTACTTCAATAATAGCAAAGAGTTGCTTCATTTCTCGGTTTATCTGACTAAATTCTACTGAAAAGGTTGCGCCATGAAAAATGGACTGCATTTGAAAATGCGTTCTGCGATTCGGCAGGAACAAAGTCAATTTATTGCGGAAAAATGCACATTGAATATTGCCATCGAAATGTTTGGCAAGCTCCTGTAAGCGCTCCATAAATGCCGTATTGAGCAAATAGCGTGACTCGATTTGATCCGTTGAAAACACGTCGAACTCTTTTTCAAATTGCGGATCTTCAAGTTTGACTCGTACCAGTCCTGCATGGCTGTCGGACAGGAAATTGGCTAAACCACCGCGATCCCTCAGCACCACAGTATGACCCATAAACGCTTTATGGCTACTCAGCTCAACCACTAAGCCACGAAACTGGGTTTCCGTGCGGGTCACAGTTCTGCGGCTATTCGTACCGACATCCAGCTCTTCGACTTGCACATTCTTGGTCAGGGTAAGCTCATTAACCGCCAACTCAACGCCCTTATAGCAGCCTTGTATATAGTCACCGAAGCTGACTTTGTCGTATCGCGGTAATACTTTAGCCGCAACGAGTCGATTCATGTCGAGGCGCATTTCGCGGCTATAAATAAAATCATCGCCGAAATATTTAAACATCAGCGGATAAATATCATTTTGAACCAAATGCTTAAACTCACGAGTCGGAGCAAAGCTCCACCAGCATAATCCGACTAAGGCAAGCAATGGCAAAGACGGGAAATAAGCGCCACCGCTGTAGTAGCCAATAACGGTGAGCAAGCTCAGCCCAAGCACTATCATCAAACTCAAATACAAACGTTTACGCGCCGCCTTAAGGCAAGCCACACGCTTAGTTTCATATTTGCGACTGATGGGCGCGATATATTCTTCGTAATAGGCTTCGAGTTGAGGTAGTTCGTCCAAATCCGCAGACAAACCAACAGGCCCCCGATAAGTCCGAATCGGGCTACCTAAAATAAAAGTGATGATATTCATATTGATGTCATAGTATTGCAGGGTAATAACTCACCCTGCACTGCTAAGCTTACAAGTATTCGGCCGCATCTACGGGCGCTTTTGCCGCTTCGCTTACCTCATAGAATGGCATCACTTTAATACTCGCCATAGAAGCGATAATCGAGCCGGGGAAGATTTCTACCGCAGTATTAAGCTCGGAAACTGCCGAGTTGTAAAAACGCCTCGCAGCTGAGATATGTGCTTCGACCTCGTTATAGGTCTGCATCGCCTGCAACATAGTGTTGTCGGACTTGAGCTCAGGATAGTTCTCCACATTCACCATCAAGGTACTCATTTTGTCGTTCAACCGCTCGGCCTGAACTAAATGCTCTTTAACGGCACTCGGATCGGCCTTGTTGTAATTATTGCTGAGCTGAGTGCGTAATTCGGTGATTTCAGTGAGCAGTGACTTTTCATGCTCCATAAATCGTTTAGCAATTTTTAGAATATTAGGCACAAGGTCGGCACGCTTGATCAGCTGTACATCGATACCCGACAAGGCTTCAAGCGCTGTATTGCGCTTTTTGACTAGGCTGACGTACCAAAGATAGGTCACGATAAAAATCAGCGTTAATCCCAATAACAATTTTTCCATCTTCCATCCTTAGGTTTCTTATTCTTGTTAATAGGATACAGCTAACCATAAATGAGTGAAAATTTCACCTGCAGGCTGATTAAGACAATGAAATTACTCGCTGGTCAGAGCTGGCGATGTTATCTAACGAGCAATCATCAACGAAACTGGCCATATTCAGCGATGAAAAGTGATCATCTGCATAAAAAACAGCATTTAACCTATAAATTTATCGATATTCAGCTCCGATACAGCAAACAACGTCTATAGTTATATGGCACAACATTAGAGCATCCAATTTTGCTCGTGAATACTGGACTCCTCGAGAGTCCATTTTTTTATCCTAATTTTAGCCCTCCTCGCCTCAACGCAGTCAATAGCAACATTTAAGTTTCAATTAAAACTTAACAATCATACTTTGCCGCTAATTTTTTAACTTTTACCTTAGCTTTCACTCCGAGTCTTGCACCTAGAGTTATCCCCTCAGCCACGTCATCCACAATCGGCCGTCGGCAATGTCTCGAGTCTGTTATAGGGTCCAAATATTGCGCTGCGTAAAGGTCGACATAAAGGAAGGACGATGAGTTTTAATTCCGGCGATATTCCCCCAAAAAAAGCTTCTGAACCCAATCCACAACCGGGCGATATCAGCTCTAGTGGTTGGTTTGTACGTTTTCTCAATATTGTTGAACGCTTAGGCAACCTGCTGCCCCATCCAATCACCTTATTCGCACTGTTCTGTGTTGCAATAGTCATTATTTCAGGTATTGCGGGCTACTTTGGGTTAACCGTGGTTGATCCTAGACCTATTGGCTCACACGGCCGCAGTGCCGACGGTTTAATCCATGTGGTGAGCCTGATGAACGCCGAAGGTTTGCGGATGATAGTCTCGCATCTGGTGACCAACTTTACCGGCTTTACACCGCTCGGCACCGTGCTCGTGGCGCTACTCGGTGTCGGGATTGCCGAACGCTCTGGCTTATTATCTGCGGCTATGCGTGCTTTAGTCATGGGCGCCTCTAAACGATTAGTCACTGTGACCATAGTATTTGCCGGCATAATGTCCAACACCGCTGCCGAGCTTGGCTATGTGGTACTTATCCCTATGGCGGCGATGATTTTCCACTCCCTTGGCCGCCATCCACTTGCAGGTTTAGCTGCCGCTTTTGCCGGGGTTTCAGGAGGTTATAGCGCTAACTTATTGCTTGGTACTGTCGATCCCTTGCTATCGGGCATTACCGAAGCTGCGGCGCGCATGATAGATCCTCAATACAATGTCGGCCCAGAAGTAAACTGGTACTTCATGTTTGTCTCCACCTTTGTGATCACTTTCCTTGGCGCCTTTGTCACAGAGAAAATCGTCGAACCTAAGTTAGGTCAATACCAAGATGATGATGCAGACGAAACCGTACTGCAATCGATGGAGAGCATCAGTGCTATTGAGAAACGCGGCTTAAAATGGGCTGGGTTATCTATGTTAGTGCTCGCGGTTATTTTAGCGATTTCAGTCGTACCAGAAGGCGCACCGCTGCGCCATCCTGAAACCGGTCTCATCTCAGGTTCGCCATTCCTCAAGGGCATAGTCGCCTTTATCTTTATCTGTTTTGCCATACCGGGCTTTATTTACGGCAAAGTCGTGGGCAGCATCAAAAATGATAAAGATGTTATCAATGCCATGTCCCACAGCATGAGCACTATGGGCATGTATATCGTCCTCGTCTTTTTCGCCGCACAGTTTGTCGCCTTCTTCAACTGGAGTAATTTAGGTGCAGTATTGGCGGTGTTAGGTGCCGATGCACTGCAATCCATTGGCTTGACGGGCCCGATCGTATTTTTATTCTTTATTATGCTCTGCGGCATTATCAACTTGATGCTTGGCAGCGCCTCGGCCCAGTGGGCAATTACCGCTCCTATTTTTGTGCCTATGCTGATGCTGGTTGGTTATGCGCCCGAAACGATTCAAGCGGCGTACCGTATTGGGGATTCGGTGACTAACTTAATCACACCTATGATGAGCTACTTTGGTTTGATCTTAGCGGTTGCCTGTCGTTACCAGAAAAACCTAGGGATAGGTACGCTGATCGCCACTATGCTGCCGTACTCGCTCGTGTTTTTCGTGTTGGACAGCGTTCTTCTTCCTGTGGGTATTTGGCTTTGGTCTGCCCGTTGGGCCAGGAGCCGCGACTTACTACACGCCTTAACCGCAATAAAAAGGGCGTCGATGATAAAGTCGACGCCCTTTCTTTATTCGATAGCTTTAGTCGTATAGCCATTCCATTAACAGACTGCAGATCATCAAAAAAATACCTAGATTAAACACATAGGTCTGTAGGGTAGATTTTAATGTCGTGTCCTCAGCTTGCGATACTATCTGGCTCACTGACATAAAAAATAATTGAGGGGCTAGCCCCATGCCCACAAATAACACTGCAGCACCGACACAGCGAGTTAACTCTGGTAGTACAAGCTCCTGCAAGTAAAATGCATAAACGCCATAGGCCAAAAATGCCAGCGCTATGCCATGGCATACCATTCCCACGATAAGTTGCTTAGTGGCAAGATTACCCCACGAAAACACCATGTCACTCCTACACTCAGCTTAACCAGAACTATTGATACTATTGGGCGCGAAGTTTATCTCGCTTACGATTAATCTGCACCCACACAAACCAACCAAATAAAATACCGCCAATGGGATAAATATAGAGCGCTCTTTGCAGTTCCGCCCAGAATGGATCGCCCGAGATAAAATAATGTATTAAGGCGACCACGAGGGACGTCAGCATACCCCAGAAAAATACGCCAAAGACCAAAATGACGTACATCTTACCCTTAGCAATGAGTGCATCTAGTTTTTGCAATTCCAACGCAGCATCATCCATGTTTCGTCCTCTTAACTGCCTCAGCGCAATATGCCAGAACTCGCGCACAGTGCCTATCCATCTTTATAACTAACAGCATTAAAATAACAAAAAGCCCTGCAATTGCAGGGCTTTAGTTTAGAAACGATCGAGCTTATTCAGCTGAGTTTGGCTTCTGTTCTTTACCTTTCTTCTCGCGCTTACTGAAGAGACGCTCCACTATCACGAAGAATAATGGTACGAAGAAGATCCCTAGGAAAGTCGAGCTCATCATACCGCCGAGTACACCTGTACCAATGGCGTTTTGACTACCAGAGCCTACACCGGTACTGATAGCTAACGGCACAACACCCAGGCCAAAGGCTAGAGACGTCATTAAGATGGGGCGAAGACGCACACGCACCGCATGTAAGGTCGCCTCGACTAAGCCTGAACCTTTCTCATAGAACTCTTTGGCGAATTCCACAATCAAGATGGCGTTCTTAGTCGCTAACCCTACTGTGGTTAACAGCCCCACTTGGAAGAACACGTCGTTTGGCAAGCCGCGACCATTCATTGCAATCAAGGCACCGATGATCCCGAGCGGAACCACGAGCACAACAGCAAAGGGTACCGACCAGCTTTCATAGAGTGCAGCCAATACTAAGAAGACCACTAAGATCGACAGAGCATACAGCGCTGGCGCTTGGTTACCCGATAGACGTTCTTCATAAGATAGACCGTTCCACGCGACACCAAAACCAGGAGGAAGCTGCTTGGCTAAGTCTTCCATAATTGTCATAGCTGCACCGGTACTGAAACCAGGAGCCGTGGCACCCTGAATGTTCATCGATGGTAAGCCGTTAAAGCGTTCTAAACGTGGAGAACCGTATTCCCATGCACCAGTGGCAAACGCAGAGAATGGCACCATGTCACCCTTGTTATTGCGCACGTACCAAGAATCTAAATCTCCCGGTTGCATACGATACTGGGCATCACCTTGCACATATACTTTCTTCACGCGGCCGCGGTCAATAAAGTCATTCACATAAGAACCACCCCAAGCCGTTGCAAGCACATTGTTCACATTAGTGATTTCAATGCCTAACGCGCTCAACTTAGCGTGATCTACATGTAATTGATAAATTGGCGCATCTTCTTGACCGTTTGGACGCACACCCATCAGATTTGGATTCTGTGCCGCCATACCAAGCAGTTGATTACGTGCCGCCACTAACTTCTCGTGGCCTTGGCCGTTCTTATCCTGCAGGTACATGTCGAAACCGTTCGCCGTCCCCAACTCGATTACCGCAGGCGGTACGAAGGCGAATACTAAGGCATCTTTCATCTGACCGAACACACCCATAGCGCGACCAGCAATAGACTTCACATCCATACCAGGCGCTTCACGCTCAGACCAATCCTTCAAACCAACGAAGGCGATACCCATGTTTTGCCCTTGACCCGCAAAACTGAAGCCCGCCACGCTAAACACCGACCTCACGCCCTCCTCAGCCATAAAGTGATCAGACACTTTCTCCAATACTTTTAAGGTGCTTTCTTGAGTCGAGTTAGTCGGCAAAATGGCTTGCGTGAACAAAATACCTTGGTCTTCATCTGGTAAGAACGCCGTAGGCATACGGATAAAGATCCAACCCACTGCAATAACCAGCACAACGTAAATCGCCATCACTCTAAAGCCGCGCTTGATGATCCCAGCAACGCTCGACTCATAACGATTAGTCAGTTTATCGAAACTACGGTTAAACCAACCAAAGAAGCCAGTTTCGATATGAGCATGGCCCTTCTTAATCGGTTTGAGCATAGTCGCACAAAGTGCAGGAGTTAAAATCAAAGCAACTAGAACAGACAACGCCATCGCAGATACGATAGTGATAGAGAACTGACGATAAATAACCCCCGTTGAACCTGACATAAATGCCATAGGGACAAACACTGCGGAGAGGGTCAGACCGATACCGACTAAAGCACCGGTAATTTGATCCATCGACTTACGCGTCGCTTCCAGTGGACTTAAGCCCTCCTCGGCCATTACCCGCTCGACGTTTTCCACCACCACAATCGCATCGTCCACCAGCAAACCAATGGCGAGCACCATAGCAAACATGGTTAAAGTGTTAATCGAGAAACCCGCTAACGACAGAATCGCAAAGGTTCCCAGCAATACTACAGGTACCGCAATAGTTGGGATCAAAGTTGCGCGGAAATTTTGCAAGAAGAGGTACATGATGATGAACACTAGTACAATAGCTTCAAGCAGGGTATGTACTACACCTTCTATCGATTTTTCAACGAAAGGCGTTGTATCGTAAGGGTAAACAACTTCTAGCCCTTGCGGGAAGAAAGGTTTCATCTCAGCAATTTTTTCACGAACAGCTTCAGCAGTATCAAGCGCGTTAGCACCCGTTGCCAGCTTAATCGCTAACCCTGTCGCAGGTTGACCATTATATAGTGACACCACAGCATAACTTTCAGAACCTAATTCAACCCGTGCCACATCGCTTAGGAAGACGTTTGCGCCTGAAATATCCGATTTAAGGATAATTTTGCGGAACTCTTCCGCCGTTTGTAAGCGGCTTTGAGCCGATACCGTTGCGTTCAACTCTTGGCCAGCCACAGAGGGCGCGCCACCTAACTGTCCAGCTGAAACTTGAGCGTTTTGAGAACGAATCGCAGCGATAACGTCTAAACTGGTCAAGTTGTATTGAGTCAATTTCAACGGATCTAGCCATATACGCATCGCATATTGGGCACCAAACAGCTGAATTTCACCTACGCCCGGTACGCGACTCATAGGATCTTGAATGTTCGCACCAACATAGTCGGCGATATCGCCTTTATCTAACGAACCATCGGTCGATACGAAGCCTAATACCATTAAGAAGCCTGAACTCGACTTGTTAACGTTAACCCCTTGCGCCTGCACCTCTTGCGGTAACAGGGTCATAGCGCCCTGTAACTTGTTCTGCACTTGAACCTGTGCAATATCCGGATCGGCTTCAGCGTTAAAGGTTAAAGTGATCTCAGCATTACCAAAACTGTCACTGGCTGAGGCGATATAACGGAGGTGATCGATACCCGTCATACGTTGCTCAATCACCTGAGTCACAGAATCTTCAACAATCTTAGCGGAAGCGCCAGGATAGTTAGCACTGATCACCACGGTCGGTGGTGCAATGTTAGGATATTGGGACACTGGCAGCGAGCGGATCGAAAGGATCCCCGCCAGCATAATAATCAAGGAGATCACCCACGCAAAGATGGGGCGATCAATAAAAAAACGTGCCATAGCTATGCCCTATTGTGCTTGCGTTTCAGAAATAACTTTGGTGGTTACTGGAGCGCCGGGACGAACTTTCTGTAATCCTTCCACAATCAACTTGTCGCCCACAGTTAAACCAGAAGTGACTCGCCATTGGTTGTTAATCACTTCTGCGGTCGTCACTGTTTTCGCTTCGACTAAACCTTGGTCATTCACCACCATAGCCACAGCTTCACCCTTAGAGTTACGCGTAATCGCTTTTTGTGGAACCAAGATAGCCTGTGGATCAGTGCCCGCATTTAACATAGCGCGAACATACATGCCAGGTAACAAGATACCTTCAGGGTTAGGGAATTCTGCGCGCAGAATAACTGAGCCAGTGTTTGGATCCACGCTCACTTCAGCGAACTGCAACTTACCCGGATGACTATATTGAGTACCATCTTCAAGCAATAATTTCACGTCTGCATTTTCTGAAGCTTGTAGTTTACCTTGCTGCAACTTAGCTTTAAGACGTAACAACTGAGCACTCGATTGCGCAATATCCACATTGATAGGATCAAGTTGTTGAATCGTCGCCAGCGTTTGGCTCTGGTTGGCAGTGACTAACGCACCCGCAGTCACACTCGATTTACCGATACGACCAGAGATAGGTGCTAATACTTCAGTATATTGCAGGTTGATTTTAGCGGTGTTAATCGCAGCTTCAGCCACGGTTACATTTGCCAATGCTTCTTTATATGCCGCTTCAGCTTCATCGAACTCTTGCTTACTGATGGCGTTGGTTTTTACCAATTGCTGATAACGTGCCGCCTTAGCTTTTGCTGAGGCTAAGCCCGCATTCGCTCTGGCTAAATCAGCATTGGCACTCACTAAAGCAGCTTTATAAGTAGAAGAGTCAATCTGATACAAGGATTCACCCTGTTTCACATTGCCACCTTCAACAAAACTACGCTTAGTGATAATACCGTTAACCTGTGGACGAACTTCAGCCTCGAGGAAAGCTTTACTGCGTCCTGGTAATTCCACCTGAATCACTTGTGGCTGGGCAACAACATTAAGGATTCCCACTTCCATACTACGTGGACCAGCACCCGCCTGAGCGCTCTCTTCTTGAGGGCTGCAAGCTGCCATCCATAACGCCACGCTTATAACTGAGGCAAGTTTAATTGTCTGCCGCATGAGAACTCCTTCAAATATTAACTGCCCACATACCAGTACACTTATTGCGCTGACACGAGCCGTAATTATAACTAAAATCAAATCCGTTATTTATCTCATAGCCTATATGAATCAACAAGGAAGATAACGAAACTAAATTGTAAACTAATGAAAATTTTCACTCATTCAGCATTACTATATTCATCGAATTGTTATTCGATTTAAAAAATCGGTTAACTTTGAGTGGCATTGTTAGGGGGATATGCCGTAAAACACCCAATAAGCCTACTCCATATTGAATATGTTGCAAATCTGTTCATATTCTAGACTTGCGGCAGGCCAAGGCCCACAGCTCAATGACGTTAGCTTAACCGTCACTTGTTGCAATAATTTGTACATAGAGACGAAAACGCAGCGCGCTTGTTTTTACTCAGGCCACTCTCAGCATCAAGTCGTTAAAAACGACCCTATCAAGACTGACAATACCGAAAGAGAGTAAGCAAAGAGCTGGCTTCAGACTGCTTGTGCGTAAAAACATGAATACATCCGATAGCGGATTGCTGTGCAGTTTATTACATCTACTATTTGTGCACGGCTAAAAGGCAGCGCCAGCGTTATGAGTCAACGCCACACAATTAAACAGTCACAAATAATAGCTAGCGGGCTATTTTAGTGGTTACCCCAAAACGGAGCAAACCCGAAATTCAGATTAATACCCCATTAAATGAAACTCAGACTCCCACAAATAATGCTTCTGTAATGACAAATATTGCTAGCAAAGCAATATTTGTCTATTAAAACTAATTTGTTCATCTTCAATCACAACTTAACAGGACTAAATTCGATTATCGCCCACGCTGCAAGCCAAAATACGGCTGATATCAGCCAAACAACGACCCGACTCCTGTTGCCACTGATTAAATACGGCTTGCACTTGCTTAAGCGCCGTTTGTGATGAAAAGCCCGCATCGACTAACTTATGTGCTTTAAAATAGCCTTGTACATCATCGGTTAACAAAAAGGTATCTTTGCCAATGCCGCGCAGAAAATAAGGACCCGTATTGCCGCCCAATCGAGTACCGCGTTTCTTCAACAACGCCCACAAACCAATAATATCCTGCGTCGGCCAAGCGGCGATCAGTTGCGCCAAACTGCCATGTTCGCGAGCAACATCGTGGATCATCAGAGCATTATCATAAATGGCTTGAGTCTTTTTAAGATGGCGAATCAAGGTCGCATCACTTGCCCGCGCTTGAATTTGCTCAGGCGATAACATTAATACTTTATGCGGTTCGAACCCAAAGAATGACTTCTCATACTCGGGCCATTTGTTAACAACCACCCGCCATACAAAACCACTTTGAAACACCTGACGGCTCATCGCCGACAATAATTCAGCATCCCGATATTGGCGAATTTCATCATCAGACAGGCAACCAGACAACAAGGCTTCGAGTCCAGCAGGTCCGCCTTTGCGCTCACTGGCTCTGGCATAAATAGATGAAAAACGCTCTAACTGGCTCATATTATTACCTTTAAAATGATTAAATCCCGACACTTTCTATATGGGCTCATAATACCGATTTTTATCCTTGATAGATCACTTGGCTTTGCCAATAAAAATTGTGTTTATTCCAGCATTTTTTAAGAAAACTCTTACAGCAGGCGCTTCAATTACGACTAAAGTTAAAACGTAAAGTCCGTAAAAGACTGGGTTTGGAGTGAGTGCCTATGGAGCTTTTTTATCACCCGTTATCACGCTATTCACAGAAAGTGCTCATCGCACTTTATGAAAAGCAGGCCAACTTCTACCCCAGAATCATAGATCTACGCGACCCTTTGTCTCGCAAGGAATTTCACCAACGTTATCCGCAAGCGCGAATCCCCCTGCTTAAAGCCCAAAATGAACAGCTGATACCCGAATCCAGCATTATTATCGAGTACTTAGATAGGCATTTTGAAAACAGTACCCAGCTGCTGCCACAAGAACCACAACGCAACTTACAGGTACGTTTGTTCGATCGCATCATAGACAATGATATTAACAACCCATTATTTCAATTAGAAAAGTTAAAGCATATAGAAGACAGTAATGAATTCGAAATCAAACAATTAGAGAAGCAACTACTGACACAGTTTCAACGCTTAGACGCGCAACTCACACAACATCATTGGGTCTGTGGCGACAGTTTTACCTTAGCCGACTGTGCACTCATCCCTTGCTTAAGCTATAGCTTCCAACATCTAAACCTGTTGGATTTAGATGAAATCGTGCGCTATTGGCAACAGGCACAACTGCGTGGCGCTTGGATGTTAGTACAAGAAGAGGTGTTACTGGCTGAGATGGAGGAAACGGCAGGAATAAGAGGCATACCTTAACGAGTAAGTCATGCCTCAACACAATCACATATTGCGTTCTTTCTTCAACTGCAAAAACGCTTTCCACTTCACGACTTCGGGCGGCAACTCAGGTGCAGGATCGGTATAACCCGCTTCTTTCACGAGTACATCTAGCGGCACTTGCTTACCTTTGCACACAAACACACCGCGTACATGGACGATACAATGTAGGCCACGTTCGCTCACAAAGCGTTGTTCAATATAGAAATATTTTTCATCCCAACCGACGACTTTGGTTTCAATCTCAAAAGTTTTCAGCGGCTTAATATCGCGAATATAGGTAAATTCGGCGGCGTTGACTATTGGCATCCACTTCAACTTTAAGAAACGTTTCAGCAGACCCATCTCAGCCAACATATAAGTCCGCGCCAGATCCATAAACGCAGGATAGCGAGAATTAGTGAGATGGAAATTGATATCGCAATCGCTCGGTAAAGCACGATAAGTGATACGGCTTGTCCCTAGAAAATCGATCTTACGACAATGGCGCGTGCGCCAGAATAACAACCAAAACAAACGAAAATACAGATTCATAACGCACCGCCCTTGAAATAAGAGCCACAGGCTAACAGAGGTCATACCACAGGGCAAGCGAGATATAGCTCACAAAAAAGACGCCCTAAGGCGTCTTTTTATCGTTCGATTAAGCTAAATACCCTCAGATAATCATCCCATTAAAATGGCTGATTTATCAAAACTCACAATTGCTTATGCAGCAATGCCTGAATGTCTTAACAGAGCATCGATATTCGGCTCGCGTCCCATAAACTGTTTGAACAAGTCCATCGGTTCGGCTGAGCCACCCATTTCGAGGATATTGTGCAGGAAGCGACGACCCGTTTCAGGGTTAAAAATACCTTCCTCTTCGAAGCGGGAAAACGCATCCGCCGACAGCACTTCAGCCCATTTATAGCTGTAATAACCTGCGGCATAACCACCCGCAAAAATATGGGCAAATCCATGTTGGAAACGGTTAAAATCCGGCGGTGTTAATACGGCCACCTGACGACGCACTTCGTCTAAGGTTTCTTGAATGCACGCGCCTTTAGCTGGGTCGTATTCGTGGTGCATTCTAAAATCGAACAACGAGAACTCGAGTTGGCGCAGCATCATCATGCCAGACTGGAAGTTTTTCGCCGCCAGCATTTTATCTAACAAGGCTTTAGGTAATGGCTCGCCCGTTTCGAAGTGGCCAGAAATTTCGGCTAATGCTTCTTCCTGCCAACACCAGTTTTCCATAAATTGACTTGGTAACTCGACCGCATCCCAAGGCACACCATTGATACCCGACACGCCTGCAACATCGATTTTGGTCAGCATGTGGTGGATACCATGGCCAAATTCGTGGAACAGGGTTGTCACTTCATCATGGGTAAACAGCGCAGGTTTGCCATCGACCGGACCATTAAAGTTACAGGTCAAATAAGCCACTGGCTTTTGTAATCCATTGGCGGTTTGACGGCGCACACGGCAGTCATCCATCCAAGCACCACCACGTTTACCTGTGCGGGCATATAAATCGAGGTAGAAACTACCTCTGTGTTCGTCAGTTTCGTCGAAAATATCGAAGAAACGCACGTCTTTATGCCATCGGTCAAAATCCTTTTGCTCAAGGATTTTAAGGCCGAACAAACGCGATACTGTGTAGAACAACCCCGAGAGCACTTTATCTTCGGGGAAATACGGACGCAGGATTTCCTGTGAAATCTCATACTTATGCTGCTGCAACTTCTCAGCATAGAAACTTAAGTCCCAAGAGGCCATTTCAGTCACGCCATATTCGGCCTCAGCAAACGCTCTCAGCTCAGCCAGTTCTGCCTTAGCTTGATCCTTTGAGCGCAGCGCTAATTCATTTAAAAATGCCATCACCTGCGCCGGCGTTTCAGCCATTTTCGTCGCTAGGGATTTGTCAGCAAAACTGTCAAAACCGAGTAACAATGCGAGTTCGTGGCGCAAAGCAAGAATTTCGTCCATCAGCGGGCTGTTATCAAACTCTCCGGCATTGGGACCTTGATCTGAAGCGCGAGTGACAAACGCACGGTAGCATTCTTCCCTAAGACTGCGGTTTTCGCTGTAGGTCATGACGGGTAGATAAGATGGAAAATCTAAGGTAAATAACCAACCTTCTAGCTCACGCGACTGCGCCATCGCTTTAGCGGCGGCTTTGGCAGACTCAGGCAAACCAGCAAGCTCAGCTTCATCAGTGATCAACTTAGTCCAAGCTTGCGTCGCATCCAGTAATTGATTCGAAAAACCACTGGTGAGTTCAGAAAGACGTTTTACAATCTCGCCATAACGCACTTTTTGCGCGTCATCTAAACCAATACCCGATAGTTCAAAGTCGCGCAGGCTGTGCTCTATCACCATCTGCTGCGCTTGGCTCAATTGTGCAAATTCATTGGATGCTCGCAGCGCTTTATAGGCTTGATACAAACCTTGGTGTTGGCCAACGTAAGTACCGTATTCCGATAAAAGAGGTAAACAAGCATCATGGGCGGCACGCCACTCATCTGTGCTAGTCACTGAATTCATATGAGAAACGGGCGACCAAATTTGGCTTAGCTCATCGTCAACCTGTTCTAATGGCGCGACCAAGTTGTCCCACGTAAAAGGACCTTGGTTCTGCAGCACTTCATCAATCTTAGTGCGGCACTGAGCAATGGCATGCTCAACGGCGACTTGAATATGTTCCGGTTTAATCTGTGAAAAAAGCGGTAATTTTGCGCCGCTAAGCAAAGGGTTGCTCATATTGACTCCTCAACAATCTGTATCTGTTATAAATAAGGGCTAATGGCCTATTTATCAAGGCGAGAAAACCGATTGTCCCCTTCGAACGCCTTACTTAACCCTATTTCCCCTGAAAAAAAGTGAACTAGTTCGCATTTAGGATTTACGTTTTATTTACCTACACATTGTTGCAATCTCGATCGCAAATCGAATCAATTCGCATTAATGTTTGTATGTGAGCAAGGTATTATCTGCGTAACTAACGTACCTCGACCAAAATCAGTAAAAATATGGCAACACACTCAGTGAAACTTATCGCCAGCGTCCTCTGCACATTAGGGATCAACTGCCTTAGTCACAACGCAGTTGCTAATGAGGGCCTAGAACAAGTCGATAGTATTTCAAACACCATATTACCCCGCCAGATAACAGAACCTTTGGCGGTGACGCTGGATTTAGGTTGGGACAGCAAATATGTCTCACAGGGTCGCAATAACTTGCAAAATGGGGGTATTTATTGGCTCAATGCTGCTGTTCAACACGGCAACTTAACCACTTATGCCTTAGTCGGACGCGGTGATAGCCAAGCCTATACAGAGTGGAATATCGGCCTTGAATATGGGTTCAACTTAGCCGAAAACCTAGAGGCCAATTTGGGATATCAGCGCATTGAAGGCTATAGCAATAGCCGCTGCCAAGATAACGAGCTATTTGCAGAACTCGCCTACAGCGCCACAGCTTGGTTGGTACCATCGGTGAGTTATGTCTATTCCACAGAAGCGGCAGGCTACTTTGTTGAAGTGAGTTTGCACAGTTATTGGAATATCACAGACCAGTTCAGCCTCACGCCCTATATCACTCAAGGGTTTGATTTTAAATACCGCACAGAAGAACACGATGGCAGTAATAACCTGCAGTTTGGCCTCGAAGCGAATTATCAACTGACCCCAAGCATGAATATTAGCGGGCACATTAGCCACAGCATTGCCCAGAGTGATATTGAGCAAGAAGCCTCAGCCAATGGCGATATGAGTTCACAGGATCAAACCTATGCAGGCATCCACTTTGCAATAACGTTTTAACGTCGTTTTAGCTCTGTGTTTCTAGCGCTGTATTGCAACCTTCCTCTGTCAATTTATCCCGTGACATTTGGCAAAAACAAAGCTCACTAACTAAACTCAAAATGTCGACGGAGCGACTCACTATTCATATCGATTTTGCCGAGGAACAGGGAATGTTAACGCATCATTTCTATCTTATCCGAACCGCTGTCATTACCTTGCTCCTGCTTTTTATCCCAGTGACAAGCTCGACTAATGCGCAGCAGGTATCTGAGCCTGAACCGAGTCTAGAATCCTTAGCGCAACCGACACAAACCGCGCCTTTGCCCCTAGGCACTTTGCTCGACAATGAGGGCAAGCCGATTAATGTGCCTAACCAAGTGCAAAGTGCATTCGAGTATTCGCCCCCCACTGTCACACCCGCAGAGCCATCCAAAACCAATAAATCAACTAAAGCCACTCAATCGAACAAAGCCGCTAAGAGTAAAAAACTCAGTCGCAAACAACAGCTCGCCAGTCGTGAACATGTCGCCAATGATCCTAACTGCCGTTGGCTCGATAAACGTATGGATCAGCTAGAGTCCCTACTCGGCGACAAGCAAGATAACGCTGCTAAACATCAAGCCGACGAACTCAGCGCCCGCCAAAAAGAGTGGCAGTGTTTAAAATGTGGTGCAGAAGGCCCAGCTCAAAACGATCACTCTAAGTGCCAATATCGCCGCGAAACAGCCACGCGATAACAACTGAATGCAACTTTAGGAGTATTTTTATTAAAAGCAATGCCTTATACGTTAGTGATGCAATAGGCTGGTCTGTTACCGCAAAGCCCCCTACAATGACCTTCTGCTGTAAAGCATCTCATCCTTGAAGTAAGACGGAGAAACTCATGGCTCAACATTTTGACTATATCTGCATAGGCGCAGGCAGCGGCGGTATCGCCTCAGCAAACCGAGCGGCAATGCGTGGTGCTAAGGTTCTACTTATCGAAGCCAAACACGTGGGTGGCACCTGTGTAAACGTAGGTTGTGTGCCCAAAAAAGTCATGTGGTATGGCGCCCATGTTGCCGAAGCGATGAACCTTTACGCCAAAGATTATGGTTTCGACGTCACTGTTAATAAATTCGATTGGAACACTTTGGTCGAAAACCGCGAAGCCTACATTGGTCGCATTCACGATGCCTATGGCCGTGGTTTTGCCAACAATAAAGTGACGCTGTTAAATGGCTACGGCCGTTTTGTGGATGGCAACACCATCGAAGTGGACGGCGAACATTACACCGCCGATCACATCCTTATCGCCACTGGCGGCGCACCGACGATTCCGAACATTCCTGGCGCGCAATACGGTATCGACTCCGATGGTTTCTTCGCCCTACGCGAGCAACCTAAGCGCGTTGCCGTTGTTGGCGCGGGTTATATCGCTGTTGAAGTCGCTGGCGTGTTACACGCTCTGGGCAGTGAAACTCACTTATTAGTGCGTAAACATGCGCCGCTGCGTAACTTTGACCCTATATTAGTCGATGCTCTCGTCGATGCGATGGCAACCGAAGGCCCAACATTGCACACCCATAGCGTGCCAAAAGCCGTGGTTAAAAATGCCGATGACAGCCTGACATTAAACTTAGAAAACGGTGAAAGCATTACAGTCGATTGCTTGATTTGGGCGATTGGCCGCTCACCTGCGACGGGCAATATCGGCTTAGAAAACACCGAAGTGCAATTAGATAGCAAAGGCTATGTCATCACTGACGAGCAACAAAATACGACTCACAAAGGAATTTACTGTGTCGGCGACATTATGGCGGGCGGCGTAGAGCTCACCCCTGTTGCGGTTAAAGCGGGCCGTTTGTTATCCGAGCGTTTATTTAACGGCATGACAGATGCCAAAATGGATTATAGCCTGATCCCAACGGTCGTGTTCAGCCATCCACCAATAGGTACTATGGGCTTGACCGAACCAGAAGCTCGTACTCAATACGGCGATGATAACGTCAAAGTGTATACCTCGACGTTTACCTCAATGTACACCGCCGTTACAGCCCATCGCCAAGCCTGTAAGATGAAGTTAGTTTGCGCAGGCAAGGACGAAAAAGTCGTCGGTATTCATGGTATTGGTTTTGGTATGGACGAAATCCTCCAAGGTTTCGGCGTCGCTATGAAAATGGGCGCAACTAAGGCCGATTTCGATGCGGTTGTTGCTATCCACCCAACGGGCGCCGAAGAATTCGTTACTATGAGGTAAAAGCGATTTTTGCTTTGATTTCATTATATTTAGGGCCAGCTAATGCTGGCCCTAATTGATCACAGATAACATAAAACCATTAACTCTCACGCGACTTTCCTATAATCTCGACTAAGTACTTTGCATTTTAAACACCTAGCGCGGTTATCGCTGCGCCACTGTCATCGGGATAAATAGCGTAATGCTTAAAGAACTCGCGTTCGATGGTTTGTTATTTAGTCCATTAATTATCTTTATCCCCTTAGCTTTTCTGCTTTCCTGCATCACTCGCTGGGTACTCTATCAAACTGGGCTCTATCACAAGCTGTGGCGCGCAGCTTGGTTCGAAGTTGGGCTGTTTATCTGCTATCTGGCGTTGGTCATTTACTTGCTTGGGAGTTGATTGTTCATGGGAAAAATCTTTCGTATCAGCCTCACCCTTATTGTGGTCGCGATTGCAGGTATCGCCGGACATTGGATATGGTCGCACTACCTTTATTCTCCTTGGACCCGCGACGGCCGAGTTCGCGCCGAAATCATTACCATAGCGCCAGATGTATCCGGTTGGGTAAACCAACTGAATGTAAAAGACAATCAAGTCGTTAATAAAGGTGATGTATTGTTCACAGTGGACGATACCCGCTACAAAGCCACCATTGCCGAATTGAATGCCAAAGCGGAAAGCCAAAAATTAGCATGGGAACTGGCAAAACATAAATACAAACGCCGTATTGGTTTGACCAACGCCAACTTAGTCAGCAAAGAAACCTTCGACGAAGCCTTTATCAATACCGAACTGGCAAGAACCAGTTATGAACTCGCACAGGCACAATTGAATACCGCCAAAATTGACTTAGCGCGGACGCAAATTCACGCCCCCGAAAATGGCACCCTAATCAATTTAAGCCTGCGTAATGGCAACTATGTCAGCAAAGGCAACTCAGTATTTTCGCTCGTTAAACAAGACTCTCTCTATATCACAGGGTATTTTGAAGAAACCAAAATCCCCTTGGTTCACATAGGTCAAAACGCCGATGTCAGCCTAATGAGTGGTGGCCATGTCTTGCACGGCAAAGTGGTCAGCATAGGTAAGGCGATTGCCAATACCAATGTCACCGCTAATGGGCAGTTATTACCGCAAATTGGCCAAACCTTTAATTGGGTGAGGTTGTCACAGCGTATTCCGGTCGATATCCAGCTAGATAGCATTCCTAAGGACATAGAGCTGAGCGTCGGCATGACAGTTTCCATCCAGCTACAGACTGACAAATAGTCATTATGACGCTGTTACTTAAGAGTTTATTTTTTCCTGACCGACGAACCCTCATTTTCGCGATTAAAGGCGTGATTTCGATGGCGCTCGCCTTATATGTGGCCATGTTTTTAAATTTAGAACGGCCATATTGGGCGCTGGTGTCGGCGGTATTTTTGCAAATTCGCCCCGAAAGTGGCCTCGTGATCGAAAAGGGCTTATGCCAAATTGGCGGCACCTTAGTCGGCGCACTCGCGGGGATTGCCATACTCAACGGGTTTACGCCCTATCCCGAACTCGCCTTAGGATTACTCGCCTGCTGGATAGGGTTAAATTCTGGGTTGTCGGCCATGGTGCGCCAGCAAAACTTTGTCTATGCCTTTGCTATGGCGGGCATGACAGCCTGCTTGATAGTGCTCATTGTGATGGCGAGCCCAGGCACAGCCGATAGTGCAAAAATATTCGATGTGGCGCAGGCGAGGATCAGCGAAATTATCGTCGGCGCAATTTGTGCCGTCTTGGTCAGTTCGCTACTTTGGCCGACTAAGGTAAAACATGGTCTGCAACTGCATGCTAAAAACACAATTAATCAAACGCTTAACTATCTTGCATTAGAACTCGATTTACAGGGCGTACATGCGAGCCGCCATGAACATATCGACACTATTATGGAATCAGTATCGGCGCTGAGTGACGACTCCAGCGCGGTGATTTATGAAGGTCCCGAAGGTCGCGGGCAGAGCCATGCGGCGAACTTTCTCTGCAATAAAACCCTTTCGCTGTTGGCGGCAATCCAAATATTTGGCCGACTACAACGTAATCATTCCCATCTGGTCAGCGAACCGCTCGCGAAAACCTTAGCCAATATGCGCAGCAGTTTTACCCTGATGGCGCAATCCACTGATGACCAAGAATGCTACAAAATGGCGCGTACTTTAAGGTATCAACTCCAACAAAACCTGATGCAATACCGCGACCGAACCCCATTAGAGACTCGCTTACTCAAAGTTGCGATGGAGTTAAGCGCCGATCTGATCATGGTGCTCAAGAGTTATAACGTACTGACAAGCAATTCTGCGGTACAACTCAACGCGCCGCCAATGGAATTTCACCGAGATCCACTGATAGGGTTTACGACCGGTCTACGCAGCATGGCGGTATTTGTCATTGGGGCTTCGCTGTGGATCGGCACAGGGTCGAGTGCGGTACTCATGATGATCCTGATGCCTGTGGTCTTTTCCATCATGATGGCGCGCCAGCCACTGCCGATGCTAACCACGATTTTGCGCCGTATTCTTGTCGGTATCACTATCGCTGTGCCCCTCACAGTGTTTTACGCTTTACCTTTGCTGGCAGAGAGTAGCGGCGATTTCGAAATCCTCATTTTAGTGCTCGCAGGTCCCTTTTTTATTGGGCTACTCGCCTTAGCGAATCGACCGACCTTGCCCTATGGTCTCGGGATTTGCGTGCCGTTTGCGGTATTAGTACAGCCCAGTAATACCATTTCATTTGCGATAGAAAACACTGTCAGCAATGCCTTAGCGATTTTTGTTGGCGTCACTGTGCTGTATTGGTTGTTTAAATTGATTACCGAACCTAGCCAGCGTTTGATGCAATATCGTCTGCTGCAATCCATCCAAAAAGATCTAGTGCATATCGCGCAGCATAACGATCCTGAGCCTTGGTTTAACGCCCGCATGGGCGATCGACTGCTGCGGATAGCCAGTTACGAAAAAGGCTCGGGCAAGAGTTCGAGGGTATTTACCGATCTGGTGTTTACTGCACTTAATCTAGGCCATGTGTCGATTCGAATGCGACGCATGTTGCAGGGGATTTCAGATACGCACTCAGACTTAGAAAATGCACTCAACCTCTGGCAACACAATTTAGGTCAGGCATTTATCGCCTGCGCCCACGGCCAAGTCGCAGAAGAGTTTAACATCAGCAGCGAAGCCTTATTACAAGCGCTGGCGCAATGCCCGTTACCCCACGAACAATTCACTCTGATTACTGGGATGTTTGAACGCATCACATTAACCTTCGAACGCACTGCCCACAGTATCGCCGAGCAGAAAAACACCTCTGAAAAATAGTCAGCTCTCAAACTATTTTCCGCCGAAAAAGCCACTCTCGTGCTGCCGCCAAAACCATTTAAATCCAATAGAAGCTTGATATTTGGCCGATAAAATGCCTTAATATAATTAGATCACTAACTATATTGGTGATATAAATTCAATTATCAACCAAGGAGCAATTATGTCTACGGAGAACCCACCAGAGGAAAATCTTATCTCGCAAGTAGCAAGCTTTACCCGATTACACGCCAAGGAAACCATGCAGTTTATGTGTTTATGCGCAATATTAAGCACCTATCTCTTTGTCATTTTGAAACCGAGTATTATTCAAAATAACAAAGCGTTAGGAGACAAATAACCCATGAATTACCTGGCTTACGTTTCCTTAGCGATTTACTTTATCGCCATGCTTGCTATTGGCTTATTCGCCTATAAAAAATCCACCAGCGATGTATCCGGCTATATTTTGGGCGGCCGCAAGGTGAGCCCACAGGTCACCGCACTCTCAGCGGGTGCATCTGACATGAGTGGCTGGATGCTAATGGGTCTTCCCGGCGCAATGTTTTTGGTTGGTTTCGAAACCATTTACATCGCACTTGGACTATTAATTGGTGCTCTAATTAATTATTTGGTCGTTGCACCCAAATTAAGGGTCTATACCGAAGTCGCGGATAACGCCCTTACTATCCCGGAGTTTTTTGCTAAACGCTTCGGCAATGCCAACAGCAGTATCCGAATTATCTCGGCCGTGATCATTGTGATCTTCTTTACCTTGTATACCTCAGCGGGTTTAGTGGCTGGCGGTAAGTTATTTGAGTCAGCATTTGGCCTGAACTACGACATAGGTTTAGTCGTCACCCTCGGCGTAGTGGTTTCTTATACCTTGTTGGGCGGATTCTTAGCAGTGAGCCTCACTGACTTTGTCCAAGGCTGTATCATGTTTGTCGCTTTAATCTTAGTGCCTGTGGTGGCATATCAAGAGTTTACCAGCGCTGACACTATGCTGAACTTTGCGTATCAATCGATTCCACACTTCACCGATGCCATGCAAAACGTCACTATGTTAGGGCTTATCTCAAGCTTATCTTGGGGACTCGGTTACTTTGGCCAACCACATATTATTGTGCGTTTTATGGCAATTCGTTCAGTCGCTGACATTAAAACCGCCAGACACATAGGTATGGGCTGGATGACAGTGACCATTGTGGGTGCACTGGCAACTGGCCTTGTCGGTATCGCTTACGCCAATAAATTTGGCATGAAGCTGACCGATCCTGAAACCATCTTTATCGTGTTTTCTGAGTTGTTGTTCCATCCGATCATTAGTGGCTTCTTATTAGCCGCAATTCTGGCCGCGATCATGAGCACCATTTCATCGCAACTATTAGTGTCATCAAGCTCGCTAACGGAAGATATTTATCGCGTTATTTCGAAGAAAGAATCTAGCGAAAAAGACATGGTGAAAATGGGACGTTTTGGCGTAGCAGGCGTGGCAATTGTCGCAAGTCTACTGGCGCTTGACCGCTCTAGCAGTGTGCTGTCACTGGTGAGTAATGCATGGGCAGGATTCGGTGCAGCCTTCGGTCCGTTAGTCTTGTTTAGCTTGTATAAAGCTAACCTAACCCACAAAGCCGCGATTGCCGGCATAGTGTCAGGCGCAGCTACAGTGTTGTTTTGGATTTATGCACCAGTACTTGCTGACGGTAAAGCTTTAACCACAGTGGTGTATGAGATGATCCCCGGCTTTGCCGTGAGCAGTGTGGTGATTTGGATAGTCTCGTTACTCGATACTGATCCTTGTGCCAAAACCACTAAATTATTCCATAAGGCTGGCCGTGTTTTAGCCGAAGACAGATGAGGCGCGCAGGTATGACTGACTTACCCTGGAAACGCATTGTCGTTAAGGTAGGTAGTGCCCTGATTGCTCCACACAAACAAGGTTGCAGCAGCCACTACTTACTCGGCATTGCCCAATTTATTACTTATTGTCGTGCCCAAGGGATCCAAGTTGTCTTGGTCTCTTCGGGCTCAGTCGCTGCAGGATGGCATCACTTTGGCGAGGTTGATAAACCGAGCGTCACAGTGAAAAAAGCCATGGCTGCAGCGGGTCAGGCCGATATGATGGCCACATGGAACAAGTTATTTGATTTCCCAACCGCACAGCTACTGTTAACCCACGGTGATTTACGCAATCGAGATCGTTACATCAGTATTAAAGACACGATTTTCAGCCTACTCGAACATGGGCTATTGCCTATCATCAACGAGAACGATGCCGTCACCGCCGACAAGCTCAAAGTTGGCGATAACGATAATCTCTCGGCCATGGTCGCCGCGGCGGCCGATGCCGATACGCTGATTATCTGTTCTGATGTGAATGGGCTTTACACGCAAAACCCCCATGAATATCCCGATGCACAGCTTATCAAACAGGTGACCGAGATTAATGCCGAGATCTACGCCATGGCAGGCGGCGCCAGCAGTGCCGTCGGTACGGGGGGAATGCGGACTAAGATACAAGCCGCCAAGAAGGCGATTTCCCACGGGATCGAAACCTTTATTATCAATGGTTTTGATGCCGACTCATTCAACCAATTGTTGAAGGGCCAAAACCCAGGAACCTTATTTACCCCCGATGAGAAGCCAATGCAGGATCACTTGCACTGGATGACACATACCTCGCAGGCTCAAGGCGAAGTCATTGTTGAAAATGACTTTAATATCGCCCTTGATATCCATAGCGAACAATTGACCAGTGACGATGTCGTTGCCATCAATGGGGACTTTTCTGTCGGTGACACCATTTTAGTACGCAAAGACGATGGCACTAAATTGGCCAAGGCCAAATCCAATTACAGCAGTTGTTTACTTAGCTTTATTACGGACCAAGACGATCGCGAGTTTGCCAGTGAATTTCAGCAAAAGACTGGACCGATCATTTCCGAGAAAAACATCGCCATTCTCGAGTAAACATCAGCCGAATAAAACTAAGCGAGTAAACATCTAAGCGGAGTAAATATGACTTTAATCAAAAATTTATCTCAAGAAGCTGCCAAAGCGGCTCTGATCCTCGCCCAAGTTGACGAACAGCTTAAAAATACTGTACTCCTCGATATGGCACGCTCATTACGCGAAAAGTCCTATGAAATCCAAAGCGCAAATTTAATCGACTTACACAGAGCGACCGCCGATAACGTCGGCCCTGCCATGCTCGACCGATTAACGCTAACGCCAGAGCGTATCGAAGCTATGGCGGTAGGCATTGAAACCATCGTCGCCTTACCCGATCCCATTGGCAACGAACGCTATATTGGTCAACGACCTAATGGTTTATCCATCAGTAAGATGCGCGTTCCATTGGGCGTGGTTTGTATGATTTATGAAGCGCGCCCCAATGTCACCGCCGATGCGGGTGCCCTGTGCTTTAAATCCGGCAATGCCGTGATCCTGCGCGGTGGTAAAGAGGCGCTGCACAGCAGTAAAATTATCGCCACTATTTTGCAAAGCGTATTGAAACAATACGGCTTGCCCGAGGCGTTAATCACTGTAGTGCCAGACCCAGATCGCGGCCTCATGCTAGAACTGCTGCAGCAACGAGATTATATCGATGTGATCATTCCCCGCGGCGGCGAAGGCTTGATTAACTTTGTGACTGACAACAGTAAAATCCCAGTGATCCAGCATTTTAAAGGCGTGTGTCATTTATACGTCGACAAAGATGCCGATCTGGATATTGCTATGGACTTACTGCTCAATGGTAAAACCCAGCGCACTGGCGTATGTAATGCCCTCGAAGCCCTATTAGTACACCAAGAAATTGCCTCGCAATTCCTGCCTAAAGTAGCCAAAGCGCTGGCCGAGCATAAGGTTAAAATCAACGCTTGTACTCAATCCGGTGGTTATTTTGAAAACTGTACTTACATGGAAGAAGACGATTTCGGCCAAGAGTATTTAGATCTCGAAATTGCCATTCGCCAAGTCGATCACTTTGACCATGCTATCCAACATATTGCCCGTTTTGGTAGCCAGCACACCGAAGTAATTTGCACCGAAAATGAAGTCACAGCCGCACACTTCCAACGTGCGGTCGATGCTTCTGTGGTAATGGTCAATGCCTCTTCGCGCTTCTCCGACGGCAGCGAACTCGGCCTTGGAGCAGAAATCGGCATCGCGACATCTAAGCTACATGCCTACGGCCCAATGGGACTCGAATCCTTGACCGCTGAGAAGTATTTAGTCTCAGGCACAGGCCAAGTACGGGCATAAACCTAAGGTGTAAATCACACTTTTAGGCTTAACAAGTCCGCTGGATTTCGATTCAATTGTAAAGATTAAAGGCCACAGTCGGTAACGACTGTGGCCTTTTTGTTGGCTAAATCGACTCGAACCACAACAGCCTGAGTTCCCAGTCAATGCCCTGAAACCGAGTTATAGTAAGGCATGCGCTAAAAGTGCAGATCCTACTGCGACGGCTTGTCACAGCTCGCTGACAAGCTATTCGCCAATAAGTTACAACCCAGCTTAAACAATTTACACATTGAGCATATTGCATTTATTTTCAACAAACCTATCATGCGATCGATTCTCATTTGCACCTAAACACTTTATTTGCACTCAGGATCACCAATCATTATTTAATCTGAAATCGCCTGAAAGGATTGAAATACCATGCCTCCCCTATCTGTTTTAACGTCTTGGCGCTCGCCATTGATCCCTGTACTTCTCAGCACACTTACTCTGTCGGTTCAAGCCAATACTGACCCTAAGCAAGATGAGAAAAAAGATACAGAACAGATAGAAAGATTGAACGTGGTAGGAACATACACCCGCGCGGCAATGAATAGCGCCACGGGTTTGTCTATGTCACTCAAAGAAACCCCACAAAGCGTCACTTTGATTACCGAAGAAATGATCAGTGACAAAGGTTTGGTCACTATGGAGTCAGTGTTAAATCACACTCCTGGCGTCACTATGGTGGGCGATGCCTCTGAAAATAGTCAGATATTCGTGCGCGGCTATGCACTAGACAGCGGTGTCCAAATTGACGGCTTAATCACAACCTCTTCATCCCATGTTTACAGCGGCTCAATTGATCAAGGTTTAGACCCTGTGATTGCCGAACGGGTTGAAGTATTAAAAGGGGCGGCAGGGATTTTAAGCGGTTTAGGTGAACCTTCTGCCACGGTTAATTTTATTCGTAAACGTCCAACGGATGACACCCGTGCCACGGCAAGTGCAAGTTATGGCTCATGGAATACCTATAGACTTGAGGCCGATGTTTCTGGCTGGCTAACGGATTCGGGCAATGTGAAAGGTCGATTCGTCAGTGCGGTGAAGAAAGGCGATTCTTTTATCGATCGCTATCAGCGCGATACCACAGTGCTCTATGGCGTAGTTGAAACGAGTCTAAGTACCGATACTAGCTTGTCGCTGTTTGCGGACTATCAAAAATCACAAACCGACGGTGTGTATAACTGGAACTCTAATCCCGCATTTTATACCGATGGCACAGCTGTCGATTTTGGCCGCAACTACTCTAGCTCACAGGACTGGACCCATTGGGACGTGACCCAAAAGAGTCTCATGGCCGAATTTAAACATAGATTCGATAACGACTGGTCACTCGTCAGTGCCTATCGTATCGCCAACGCCACCATAGACGCATTGGCCTTTTACCCAGGCGATTATATCGTCAAATCAACCGGCGAATTTGTTGGCCCTTGGGGCGATACCTATGCAGCCCAACATGATCGTGAATCCGATACCAACAGTTTCAACCTGTATGCAACGGGTAACTTCGACTTACTCGGCCGTGAACATAGCGCTGTGATCGGTTTTAACTATGGTGACAACGAGTTCGATAACATCAACACGAACTCCGCCACACAACGTCGCTATAACGTCGCGGATCAGGGCAATTACCCCAAGCCTAATATTCCTAATTCCCCCACCAATGGCCAAACCAATGAACAAAGCCAATCGGGTGTTTACGGCACTGTCCGTGTCAATCTGTTGGATTCACTGAAATTAATGGTCGGTGGACGCGTAAGTAACTGGTCCTATGAAAAGCATGATCTCGTGGGTAACAGCACAGATGCGACCATGGAAAAAACCGGTATTTTCATCCCCTACTACGGCCTAGTCTACGATGTGACCGAGCAGATCGCTGTCTACGCTAGCCGTACTGAGATCTTCAAACCTGGCACCTATTTTGGTGAAGATGGCCAACTGCTCGAACCTGCAGAAGGCACAAACGTCGAAGGCGGCGTCAAGGTCGCGCTGTTCGATGACACGCTAAACATGTCAGCCGCCATCTACGAAACCAATAAAGACAACGAACCCGAATATGCAGGTAAAGGTCAGCTACCTTCCGGTGACTCTATCTACGAAAGTGTGGATGGGATTACCACCAAGGGCTATGAGTTAGAAATTGCCGGACGTCTTACCGACTTATGGGATATCAGCGGCGGTTATACCCACAACAATGCAGAAGATAAAGATGGCCTACGTCGTCAAACTTATCTACCCGAAGATATCTTCAAACTCACCACTAAATATAACTTTGAAGATATTCTGCCGGGCATTACTGCAGGTGCGAGCTGGCGCTGGCAGAGCAGCACCTTCTATCAAGGCACTATTTGGGGTGTCGATGGCGCGCCGAATGTGGCTTACCGCCAAGCACAATCCGCCTACTCACTCGTTGACTTAATGTTTGGCTACCAAATCACACCTTCTATTTCTATGCAATTGAACATTAACAATATTTTCGACAAGAACTACAACCGTTCACTCTGGGGTTACGCCGACTTTGGCGAGCCACGTAATGCCACACTGTCACTACGTTGGACGCTCTAAAACATAGCCCTAACCCGAAATAACATTAAGGATGATCAAATGAAACAAGCACTTGTAATACTCACTTTACTCGGCGGTATCGCTTTTTCGGCTCAAGCACATGAAGTATGGCTTGAGCGTAATAACGATGGTTCAGTTAAAGTGCAATTTGGCGAACCGGGTTCAGAGCAAGCTTCGGCAGAAGAGTTAGCATCGTTAAGCGCGGCGCGTATTTTCGCCGCCAATGCCAAGACACCGTTAACCGCCACAGCGCAGGCCGATCATCTACTGGTCAAAACCCAAGATGGCAAGAGTGACATCAGTTTCTATGCCGATACCGCGTGGCAACCATGGAAAACTGAGACCGGATTGCAGGCTGCAATACTCTATGCCCGCACGGGACAAGAACACACAAAAGCGCTGCAAGATTTTGAATTTACGCCAGTAAAGTCAGGCGCTCCCGAGTTTGTACTTAGCTATAAAGGCGCACCACTGGTGAATCATCCAGTACAAGTTTATCGCCCCGGTTTTTGGAGTAAATCTTTCACCACCGATGCCCAAGGTAAATTCGCCCTCGATACCCCAGATGCAGGCCGCTATTTGCTCGTCAGTAATCACACCACAGAAGGTAAACAAACACTCGCAGGCAACGAGGTTGATAGCGTTTTACACATCACCACCACGAGTTTTATCACTCAGTAATAATCTTAATAGTGAGATGGAGTTAACGTGCGTTATTTAATGATAGGTTTATACATGCTGTGTTCTGCAGTCCACGCAAGCACAGCACCTGTAACAGTCGCCTTGCCACAAACAGGCAGTACCAATGAACTTTTGCCACTCAGTGGCTCCATTAAATCCGCACGGGTAGCCCGCTTATCTGCACGTACCGATGGCCTAGTTGCCAAAGTGCTGGTCGATGCGGGCTCTAACGTTACCGCTGGCCAGCCTCTACTCGCACTCGATGACACCTTAGCCGTACATCAATTAGCACAGCGTCAGGCCGATGTAATGGCCGCTAAGACCATGCTGCTAGAAAAACAGCGACTCCTCACCGAAGCGCAAACACTCAGTTCTCAGCAATTATTCCCCGAAACTGAGCGCGCGATTCGCCAAGCGGCGTTAACCGAAGCAGAAGCTAATCTGCAGAGTTTAACGGCGGCATTAGCACACCAAAAAGAGGTGGTCGCCCGTCACCAACTTATCGCGCCGTTTGCGGGAGTGATTTCAAGCAAACAAACTGAAACCGGTGAATGGGTCAATGTCGGCACTGAAATCTTCACCTTAGTATCCCAAGAACAGCTCTGGCTCGATATTCAAGTCCCACAGGAAATGTTCCAAAACATAGCCACAGCAACTCAAGTCGATATTGCCGCAGATATGCTGCCTGAACAGCAGTTTATCGGCCATGTGAATGCACTCGTCCCCGTGAGCGACCACAATGCTCGCAGCTTCTTGGTGCGCTTAACCATTCCTGATGCGAGTGGACTTTTGATGCCCGGCACATCGGCCACTGCGACCTTCCACTTACAGCGGGCGCAACACAGTGTTGTCGTGCCGCAAGATGCGCTAGTCCGTCACCCCGACGGCCAGTTCAGTGTCTTTACCGTGCAAAACAACATAGCCCAACGGCATACCGTTCAAGTGGGCCACACGAGCGCCATCGGGATTGAAATCCTTAGCCCATTACCTAAAGACGCGCCCGTGGTGATCCGCGGTAACGAGAGCCTACAAGACCAACAGCCAGTCTCTGTACTCAACTCTGCTGTAGGAGGTTAGTGGGATGCTGAAGTTTGGAATTAAACATGGCACCCTACTGTCGGTCATCGTCTTGATATTTTGCGTATTGGGCACGGCTGCCGCACTGCGTATCCCAATCCAAATGATCCCCGACTTAGATGTGCGCACCATCAGCGTGGCCACAGGTTGGCCGGGGGCAACGCCGCAAGACGTCGAGAAAGAAATTCTGCTTGAGCAGGAACGCTACCTGCGCACCCTGCCCAACTTACAACGCATGACATCTTGGGCAGATACGGGTTCGGCATGGATAGAACTCGAATTCCCCCAAAGCACTGAGATAAGCGATGCGCTTATTCGTGTTAGCAATGCGCTCAGCCAAGTATCGTCCTACCCTGAAAACGTCGACCAACCACGGCTTTACAGCAGTTCATATTCAGACAACGCTTTCATGTATTTCCGCCTCGTGCCTGTCGCGGGGAACCCGCTGAATCTAGACATAGACATGATGCGCGATTTTGCTAACGACTTTATTCGCCCACAAATGGAGCGCGTCAAAGGCGTTTCCTCCGTCACTATTCAAGGCGGCGCTGAACGGCAAATTCAAATACGGCTCGATCCCGCCAAACTCGCCCAACGTGGCATCAGCATTATGGACGTGCGCCAAGCCATTCGAGATCGCAACAAGGACACTTCTGCGGGCGATATCGACAGTGGTAAAAAACGTTATTTACTGCGGGTAATTGGCCGTTTTGAGGATTTAAATCAACTTAAGCAACTGATTTTAAAACGCCAAGGTAATACGAATATTCTGCTGCAAGACGTTGCCGAGATAAAACTCGACCACGCCGAGATCCGAGAACTGTCCTTTGCCGAACAAGAACGCACCCTCAGCTTAGCGGTCAAACGGGATGTCGGTTCTAACGTTATCGCCATCAAAGATGCCATGATGCCCGTGATAGCGCAGATCAATCAAAATCAACTCGCCCAGCACGCCATGCAGTTAGAGTTATTCAGTGATGATGTGCGCTATGTGCAAGATTCGGTTGCAAATGTCTGGGTCAATTTAGGCCTAGGTGCCTTACTAGCAACCTTAGTGATGTATCTCTTTTTACGCTCGAATCGAGCCACCCTGATTGGTGTTATCGGTATTCCGCTATGTACCTTAGCCGCCTTCGTCGGGCTGCTGGTGTTTGATCGCACTATTAATGTCATTTCGCTGGCGGGTGTTGCCTTTGCCATAGGCATGACGGTCGATAACAGCATTGTGGTGCTCGAAAGCATTGAACAAGCGCGCAGACGCGGATTAGAGCGTCTCGAAGCAGCCATAAGTGGTATCTACGATGTGTGGCCTGCGGTACTGGCCTCGACACTTACTACAGTGCTGGTGTTTGTACCCATTCTATTTATCAAACAAGAAGCGGGACAACTGTACTCGGATATCGCAATTGCCATCGCTTCATCCATTATCGCTTCTATGCTGGTCGCGGTGTTCATCGTACCCGCCGCTATTGCCCGTTTTGGTTTCGGTAAGATGCACTCGGCGCAGACAAACCAAAGTGAGCCGCCCAAAGCATCACGCATATTGAGCTTAGTCAGCCAACTTGTACTGTCGGCAAGACGCCGCGCCTTTGTGATTGTGCTGTCACTCGTCTCGACGATCGGGCTTGCGGCTTGGCTGATGCCTCCGGCCGAATATTTACCCGAAGGCGAAGAACCAAAAGCCTTTACTTCTATGGTCGCGCCGCCGGGTTACAACCTATCGGAAATGGCTAAAATTGCAGAAGAATTAACGACTCAGCTATCCGCGAGAGTCAATGCCGAGGCGGCATCCTTTGAACGTGGTGAGCAAAAGATCCCGCCGCTAAAATACTATACCCTCAGCGTGGGTGTCGGCAGTATTTGGGTGATGAGCGAACCCGTTCGCAGCCAAGATATGGATGCCATGATGAGCTCACTCACCGCCTTGTTTGAGCAATATCCGGGCATGCGCGCCTATTCATCGCGGGGTTCCATTATTTCCAGCAACGATGGTGGCACCCGCGCTGTCGCCTTGGATATTTCTGGCCCGAATCAAGCCAGCCTCTATCGTGCTGCCGAAGCGGCGTATCAAGCGGCGGAAAAAGTATTTGCCGAACCACAGCTGTATTCTGACCCATCGACCTTGTCGCTAGATCAACCGCTGTGGCAGATTTCCCCTCGCTGGCAACGTCTTGTAGAACAAGATTTTAGCGGTAGCGAGTTTGGCTATGCGGTTTCAGCACTGAGCGATGGCGCCTATGTCGACGAGTTTTTCCTCAATGATAACAAGGTGGATATCTTTCTATTTAGTCTGGCAGGCAATCAACAGAGTCTGTCGCAATTGGCACTCGCGCCGATAGTCACGCCTAAGGGTAATGTGTTGCCACTGCAAGCCTTGGCCGACATTAGCGAGCAAATGGATAGCGACAGTTTACGCCGCGTCGATGGCCGCAGAACCGTGACTCTTTACATTATTCCGCCGCGTTCCATTGCGTTAGAAACCGCGGTGGCTAAGGTGCGGGAAGAATTAGTCCCCATCCTCTATCAACAGGGTGCGGTCGGCAAAGATGTCAGTTTGGATATTTCAGGCGCAGCCGATCAGCTCGAAGCGACGAAAGCGGCACTCTCCAGCAATTTTCTGGTCGCCGTGTTGATCATCTACTTGTTATTAATCGCGATTTTTAATCACTGGGGTTATCCGTTATTTGTACTGATCACTATCCCGCTCGGACTTGCGGGCGGTTTAGTCGGCTTACAAGCGCTTAATTATACTGGCAGCTTATTTGCGTATCTTGGCGGCCAAGGTTGGCACCAACCCTTTGATATGATTACTATGCTTGGATTTTTAATCCTACTCGGCACTGTCGTTAACAACCCGATTTTGATCGTGGAACAGAGCCGTAAAAACCTGCAATCGGGTCAGTTTGGTATCGTTGATGCCGTCAAATCTGCCGTCGCCAGTCGATTAAGACCGATTCTAATGTCTACCGCGACGACCTTGTTTGGCTTATTGCCGCTGGTGTTATTCCCCGGTGCTGGCAGCGAACTCTACCGCGGCGTTGGCATAGTGGTATTGGCAGGCCTCATCGTGGCAACGCTACTCAGCTTAACCTTTTTACCCGCCCTGTTAATCTCTGTGCTATCCCGCACCCACAAGACAAATTCAGCAGAAGTGGCACACCATCATGACTGAAAAAACCAACATGACTCCGCCGTTAACACAAAGACTGATGCGCTGGAAAACTTCAGCCATCTGGAGCGATAGCCTGCACATAGGCAATCGCTGCCTCGCAGCAACCTTTGGCGGCTATTTGTTAAGTGCAGTAGCGACTATTTTGCTCGCGCAAATCCTGCCGTTATCTCAGGTTGATCGGGTGTTAACCGCCATGATGCTGTCATTTACTGTGTACACCTGCGCCGTGATTTGGGTGTTCAGCGTTAAATCAACATGGCGATACTGGCTGGATTTATTCGCGCTTAGCGGTCTGCTGTATTTAGCTTACCTCGCCGCTAAAGCGTTTGATGCAACAAGTGCTCAAGGGAGTGGATTATGAAAGACTCCTTTTTTCGTTCAATGACTTGGCTACACACTTGGGTTGGATTGCTCACATGCTGGGTGTTGTTTCTGGTTTTTTTCGCCGGAACAGCGGCCTATTACCGTGCTGAAATCAACCTGTGGATGCACCCCGAAAACCACGGCAGCCAATATGATGCCAATGCGGATAATCAACAATTGATACTCAAGGGCCTCACGTCCTTGGCACAACAAGCGCCTGACGCTGAGTCATGGTGGATTTACTTACCCACACAACGGATGCCATTACTGACCTATGCATGGAGCGACCCCGCCGCTGAAGGCCAGCGATTTGGTGATTATCATCAAGGCTTTATTAACCCTGCGACAGGTGAAGCCTTACCTAAAGCACGGGAAAGCCGAGGGGGCGACTTTCTCTATCGACTGCATTTCGACTTGTACTATATGAGTGTACTCACGGCGCGTTGGATCGTCGGCTTTTGCACTATGTTCATGCTGGTCGCCATCATCAGCGGGATAGTGATCCACAAACGTATTTTTAAGGATTTTTTTAGTTTTCGCCCCGGAAAAGGCCCGCGCTCTTGGTTAGATGCCCATGTCGCCAGCTCAGTTCTCGCATTGCCCTTTCATCTTATGATCACTTATACCGGCCTAGTGACCCTGATGTTTATGTATATGCCATGGGGACTTAACACGCAATATGGTGATGAAACTCAAGCCTTTTATTCGCAATGGAAACCCATTTACCAAACTCCCGCCGCCACTGGCACACCAGCCACTATGCTCGATAGTCAGAGTTTACTCAGTGCGATTCACAGTGTCGTGGGTGAGTCGCCACTTGAAGGCTTGCAGTTTGATAATCTCAACGACAGCAATGCCAGCGTAACAGTCAAAATCGCCCCTGAGCACAGCTTAAATCAGCAAGCGCCTTGGTATCACTTGTCCACTGTGACAGGTGCTGTGTTGGCGCAGTCGGCTGTGACTTCGGGAGCGAATCAAACCCAAAGTGCCATGATAGCCCTGCACAGTGGTCGCTTTGCTGGCCAAGGCCTACGTTTACTGTATTTACTGGCGGGATTAACGGGCTGCGTGATGATCGCCAGCGGCGCGATTATGTGGGCCGATAAACTGGCACAAAAGCAGCTTAAAAAAGATAAGAATCATAGCGGGCTCACGCTAGTGAACATGTTGAATCTCGCCACCTTTGGTGGCCTGCCCATTGCGCTAGCCTGTTATTTTTATGCCAATCGACTCTTACCCGTCACCTTTGCAGATAGAGAAAACTGGGAAATCCATTGTTTCTTTATCAGTTGGGCGTTAGTCGCACTGCTCGCTTGTTTCAAACGAGATAAACAAACATGGCAACGACTCTTTTTACTCACATCCTTGCTTTATGGTCTGCTACCCCTGCTCAACGCCATGACTTCGCAGTATCAGCTGATAAGCAATCTACAGCGCCAAGCCTATGTTCTCGCAGGATTTGATCTCATGATGCTCGCACTTGCAGCGCTGTTTTACATGGCAGCCAAACGCTTGCGTAGCCCTAAAAAAGTGCTGGCTACACGGGTAACCAAAGCGACGGCAGAATTAGGAGTTGAATCATGACAGCCACAGTCGAATTATTAACCTGTTTTATCGCCATGGGGCTGTTGGCCTTGTCTTATTTTAGCCACCACCGCGCCGTGCGTAACCGCCCGTTAACCGATGCACAGGCACGCGGATTTCGCACCGCTGGTACTGCAACGCTCGTCCTGTGCTATTGGCTTGCCAGTCGTCATTACGGCCCAGCGTACGCCAGCGTATTACTGCTCGGCTGGGTGTGTTTAAGTTCGATAATCCTAGTGATTTTACTCAGTTACAAACCACGCTGGTTACAGCCCATATTGCCCGCCAGCACCGTAGTGTGTTTGCTCGGTTTGCTGTATTAAGTCACCATACCAAGCGCCGAATAACGTCAATCATGATCGAGGTTGGAAAGGTAGGAGATAGGTTTAGCTTGATAAAAAATCGCTGAGTGTGATGTGAAGCGGATAGCCAAACTATAATTCGATAGAATTATAGTGAAAATGCTTAAGCACTCGCATTCCAGTGACTCGCTGTGAATATATCCCTATAGGCTCGACGGCGGCATCCATGCCGCCAACGGTCACTTACATGCAAGTACTTAATCTCGACAACTCAATGCAAACCTTAAGTACGCTCTTTCAAGTTTTACAAATAGACCTAGATAATGAAGTAAAGCCCCTTACAAAGGCTTCAAATAAACCGAAAGTACCCAAGCAACTTGGTTTTTATATAAAAAAACCTTCCAGTCACCACTGGTAGTAATAACTTCAATACGCTCTCCTTTTAAAAGTGAGCCGAGTAGATATCCATTACGATTAGGCTTATCTCTAACATTGAGCTTATCTACTGTAACTTCAAATACTTGTATATTCTCAGATGTAGGTTCGCTGGTACCTTTAACCCCAGAGGATTGGATATTATTTGCTCCGTACAATGTAGACGATTTATAGCTCTGACTTGATGTTCCAACATGACAAGTTTTATTCCACGAAATGCATGAATTACCACATGGTTGGCCTTTCTTACAGTTTTTAGCATAAGTAACTGATGTCAAATTACTCATTAAAAATACTAGCACTAGCACCCATAGCCTATTCATATTTAGTTCCTTTAATGTTCTTACCTAACACCCAAAAGACATGACAAGCAAATCTCTTCGGGCCTAAATTTCATACCTGATGCCGCAGAATACTATTCCCCTCGGAGTTGCCGCAGGGCGAATGGTAAATTCGCGTGAGTCTCGCCATGGATGGCGAGCTAGCTTTCGCAGGTGCATGGACGCATCCTTCGGAAGCGATAGCAAATTTGCCAATGAGCACAAGGAGCTTTCAACTCCGTTGGGGGCGTCATGGAGCATCCAAGGAGGATAGGACGAGCAGTCCTCCTTGGTCGGGTGTGGGGTGAAGCCCCACGACTTTCTCGGCTGTAAGGCCGCAAAACTCAACGTAAATCAAATAGTGATTTACGTTGCCCCATCACACTGTGATTTACCTGCTTGATAGCAACTGGGTTGGCGTGGGCATACGGCGCCGCGAGAGCAAATAAGGCGGGCGTCATTTTTGATCCCGCGCTCTATCCAGTTGATATTGAGGATTTTTGCGACGCTCACCAGATCGCTTTTAATGTGTTTGGGAATAGTGACTGAACCGCCGCTGGCGACACAGGCATTCTTCAAATCGTGGGCGATAGACAAGGCATCTTTACCTTGGGCTTCAATCGCTGGATTCAAATCGATACCAGCGCAGAGCACATGCGGGTTGCCAGCCGAGTCTTCGACTTTAATTGACTCACAGCAGTAAATGCGGGGTTCGTTGCCGACGTTTAAAATCGAAATCTGTGCCGAAGTGCCGACCGTCGGCTCGCTGATCATCCTAAAGACGGCCCAATGCTGACAAGGGTCTTCCACTAGTCGCATATTTCCCCAAGGCAGTGGAATACCGTTACCACGGTAAACGGCTTTGAGTTTGCCCGGCGCGTAAGCGTCGAAATAATGCCAATGAGGATAAGGAGATACCACTGTCATGCGCCGCATGGCGACTGAGGCTGACACTTGCAGTTGCTTGTGTACTTCAATCTCATAGCCGTGGCGGTCGAGTAATTGGCGATAAGGCACTTTAGGGCACAGCAGCGCACCAGCGAAGAAGCTCGATTCAAAATCGCGCCACGCATGCAAGATATCCTGCGCGTTCAAGGTATTGGACTGCATACCCGCCTCTTCATCCACTTCTAATTTGCGGCCTGAGATCATCACACTCTTGAGGCCATCCTTGTTGTGCAACACGCAATGACCTATGTGCACGGCTAAATCATATTTGAGTCTGTTGGGGCGATTTTTGAGGATTTTATTTACATAAATCGTGCTCGGCGGCTCAATAAATGAGGTGACCAACTGACGTGAACTCACGCCCATTTCATCGATAACTTCCTGCGGCGTACTATCTATCCACTTGATTTTTAATCCCATTCCCTTAGCGATATCCAGCATATCGTCCAGAGATAGGGGCATACGTTTGAGGCCGACTTCTTCGGCGGCACGTTCAAGATCGGGGAAATGATTTTGATGGTGTTCTTGATGGGCGCGGATCAATAAATGGGCAAACTGCCGACCTGAGATCCCTGTCTGCGACAGCATCTCAGGTATCGCTATTTGTAAAATATCATTGGAAAACAAAAAGCTGGGTTCAAGTGCCATACCACTTATGCCACCACGTCGGCCCTTGTCTGGCGTAATGGCGTTTTCTTCGGGCACATCGTCTAAGAACCATTCGGCGTCTTTTTGAAAAACCGCGGCGATGACTGCCAGCATTCCGGCACTCGGCACACGCTTGCCACGTTCGATCATCGACAAATATGACACAGAGGGCGCACTTCCCGCGTCGACTCGAATGCATCGTGCCGACAAATCTTCCATCGTTAAATTATTACGTTTCCGTAGGTTACGTATTTTTGTGCCTAGGAAATGTGATTTTCTCATCAAGCTCTGGTCATTGCGCATTTTGTAAAATTCACAGTGTAAAATTTTTATTGTGAAATTGTAGTCAAAAAAAGACTAGACTACAAATCAAGCAATCAAGGAAAGGCTAATGCGAACAAGCTAAGCCATTCCAGTACAAGAAAGGCTTAACCACTCCCACTTAAAGTGGCTAAGCACTCAAAGCGGACAAACCAAATTGAAGACAAACTTTGATAAGCCAAAAGTTAAATCAAAACCCTGAATTTTTTTAAAATTGAAAGAGTGAGAGGAACAAGCGATGAATATGTCAATTATCAAGAGCAACCAGATCCAACCGAATCTAAACAGCCTCATCGCAGAAGAAGTGCTAGCCGTGGCCCAAGTGAATGTCGCCGAGCACGAGAAGATCGCTAATGCGAAACAATTCCTCGACCGCCTCTTTCCACTTAACTCTGGTTCACACCAAGATGTGAGCAGCTATGTGGTTTACTACCAACACCTGTTGGCCTTTTTTGCCGACGGCAGCCACAGTGGTTTACGTCAGCCAAAACAGTTTGTGGCCTTTAACGGCACTAAAGATGCGCCTTGCGCCATAGTGTTACAGGACCTAGGTTGCCACGTTGAACTCAGTTTCGACCGCAGTGGCATGATAGGTGCGAGAGACGTTGCCAATCTGGAAGATATCCAAATCGGAACGTCATTAAACATGGTAGTCGGAACACCAGAGTCACGTTCTGCCGCATCGCGCCATTGGCTCAGCCTATTACATGCGGGTATGTCCAGCGCTAACGACACCCAAGATAAGTTGTTTACCGCAAAGGATGGCAGCGATTACAACTTGAAAAGTATCGTAAATTTATAATTTCACGCTTTGTAACCTCGCCATTTATTATCTAGCCAAGAAGATGAACTGAGCTCAGTTCATCTTCTTCGATTTACCCTCCTACTTTGCCAAATTTTCTAAGAGTCAATAAAACTGATTAACTAGATAAGTTTAATTGATTTTATTGAGGCTCATACACCCAGCTATAATGCCCTCTTGCATCTGTCTCCATGATCAATCCAATTGATCGCCATTTTGTATCCGTCGCTTAATGTGAAGATCTGTGGTTGGAACGATAAACCGAATCGCTCGATCCTAAGGCGTTATGAATTCTTCATCGACATCACAGCAAGATAATAAGACTCATCGCATCGTTTTCATCTGTGCGGGTTTGTTATGCCTCGCGCCTTTTATCTCATCGCCCATGGCGCTAGTGCTCGGTTTTACCTTAGCGAGCCTTGGTTGGGTACCAGTGCAATGGAATATCGCCGCACTCACCAAAAAACTCCTGTCTTATTCGATCATTGGCTTAGGGTTTGGAATTAACTTAAACGCGGCGATCGAGGCGAGCACCCACAACTTCGGCCTGATTGTTGGCTCAATCTTTTTCACCCTCAGCTTAGGGTTTATGCTCACCCGCGCCCTGAAATTTGATCATGTCACGGGCCACTTAATCGCCTCTGGTACTGCTATTTGCGGTGGCAGCGCCATTGCCGCAGTCGCTCCGGCCATCAATGCGCGTAACGATCAAACCGCCACTGCATTAGCCTGCGTATTTGTGCTCAATTCAGTCGCGCTATTTTTATTCCCTGCACTCGGCCACTTGCTCAATATGAGCCAATACGATTTTGGCGTGTGGAGTGCCATCGCCATCCACGATACTTCATCGGTTGTTGGCGCGGCTTCAGCCTACGGCGATGAAGCTTTAAAAACCGCAACCACCATAAAACTTGCCCGCGCCCTGTGGATTATTCCGATCGCATTGGTCAGCGCTATGTTGTTTGGTGGCGATAAGCGCAAGCTTAACCTGCCGTATTTTATCGGTTTTTATTGTTTAGCCATTGCCGTGGCCCATTGGTTGCCACAATTCCACGCTGTTTATGACACCTTATTTATGGTGTCGAAACGGGCATTAGTCCTGTGTTTATTTTTGATTGGTGCAGGAATTACAGTGCAGAAAATGCGGGCGAGTGGCCCCAAACCTTTGTTGCTTGGGGTGATGCTGTGGGCAGCGATTGGTATCACGTCTTTAGTGTATATTCTTTATTTTCAATAGCTAAGATTTAACTCAAAGCCAATCTACTCTGCCGTCGGCTTCATTCGCCAAGCCCAGTAGAGGACGCCAACAAAGGCGGAGAATTCGATAAGTGAACGCACGAGTCCTGTGGTTTGCGTCGAAGCGACCAAGGCAATCAGGCAAAACACGATAATCAGCCAGTTTTTCAATTGCATCTTCCTGCAAACTTAGGGGATGCTCATTATTGTTTAGAACTAAAAACTCAGCAAATATCGATTTTCAATAACAAATAGCTATAACAGCTAAGCCAATCCAGCGCAGATTAAGCCGCCTTAGAACTTGATGCCGCTTCATTCGCAGCAAGATCTTGATTATGTTCTTGAATAAAGTCTTCCATAAACCAAGCACAGAAAGTGTGGCGTCCATCCACAGCCGCTTTGCCATAAATGGTCGATGCCTGTTGTCTGACGGTTTTTTCTTTAGTCTGGCGAACTTCGGCAATTTCTTTAAAACTTAAGCCTTTAAGTAATAAAAATGCCACTTGCTGCTCACTCTTAGTAAAGCCCCAAGTCTCGAATTGCTGCGACACCGCTTGGCTATATTCTTGTCTGGCAGAGCGCATTTGCGTCGACATATTGTCGATTTTTTTATCCGCATGCTCCAACCGTTTAGCCAACGCTTTCACTTCGCGGGAGCGACGAATAAGGTCATAACTTAAGTACATGGCACCAATCACAGTGAGCACTAATAACATGGCTTCCTGGGCAATATGCCATTGGGGAATGCCCAATTGAATGTCGGAAGTGATGTCAAAAAGCTTAAAGCATATGATCAAGGCCAACAGACCAATAATGACAAGATCCTTCATCGAAAAACTCCTAAATAAAAGCAAAATCAACCCATTAATTTATGGGACATATGTACCATAGACGGTTTTATGATACATGTCCCCCACGACTTTCGCCCACCAATCCCTACACTGACAGCACACTTTATTACCATAGAATCGTCCTATGTCTGTCAGTACGTCTTGTATCAAGTTATGTCTGTTGGCGACCTTAGTCAGCTGCAGTTTCCTGTGCCACGCCGCTAATTCCGAGCTATCTCAAGCACTCACCACCAGCCAAGCAAGATTACATTCTCTATCTCAATCAGGCGGTCAGTTACCGCAATCACAAATAAGCTTAAGCAGCTCATCTTGGCTCAATGGCCTGCCGAGCATTAGCTTGGGTCACTTAGGTAGCCTAGATAATGGTAACAGCTACGAGCAGGAACTCTCACTCAATTTGCCAATAAAATCCCCTGCTATGCACAGCAGCGATAAGCAAATTAAACAACTCACCCAAGGCATTCAGGTGCAACAAGCCGCGCTGCAAGGTCTGTATTTATCGGGATTATTGCGACAAAGCCTGTGGGAACATCGTCTTGCTGCAGTGAAACTGGCCCAATTAGATCGCAAGAGCCAATTACTCGACAAGCTTCATAGTCAGCAAAAGCAACTCACAGATGTGGGCGAACTGCCGATTGCCCACATTCTCTTGTTAGAACGCGAACTGGTGGATATTGCACTGGAGCGGGTCGATCTTAATCAGCAACAGGCCGAGGCGCGTGCCCTCTATCAACAACTCACCGGACAAGAGCAAATACCGCAGAACATAGCCGAAACCGCGCGGCCACTTTCTGCCAACAACCAACCCAATGACATGCTCGCGCAGCATCCATTATGGCAACTACTGAGCCTGCAGAAGCAGCAACAGCTGTTGATCATCCAGAGTCAGCAAGCAGGGAATAACGATCCTTGGGCAGTCTCACTCACGGCCAAAAATACCGCCGATAATCAAGTCGATGATCAACAGCTTGGCATCGCCGTTTCTGTACCACTGACCTTAGGTTCTGCCCTATCACAAACCGAATTATCCCAATGGCAACAAGCCAATACCGAGCACACGCTCAACCTCGACCGTACCTATATCGAGCTAAAAACTCAGCTTAAAAAGCTAGAGCAACAGCAACAAAACTTACTCGACCAACAAACATTGCTAACCCAAGCCTTACACCTTAGCCGCACCATCACTGAAGAGCTGGCCAAGGTCAAAGACCAAAATCAAGTTAGCTACGAAGTCTGGCTACGCCGCTATATGGATGCCCTCGATACCGAATCCCGCTTAGCACTGAACCAAGTCGCGCAGCAACAACTGCACTCCCAACAACTGCAAGCCTTAGGAATTTCATTATGATGGCCAAGTACGGCGCATGCCTTTTCTGTTTATCCGCCAGTGTTGCCACTTTAGTGCAGGCTGAATCCTTAACGATAAGCTCCCTCGGTAATTTAGACCTGAGCTACGTACAACCACAGAAAGTCGCCAGTTATGAGGGCAGCCCGTTGCCCGCGCAGGTTGAAATCCTCCCCGGTAACGATTATTGGATCAGCACGCCGGAGAATATCCAGCAGATCAGCTTTCTTGTCGGCCAAGGCCAGCTCGTCACTAAAGGCCAAGCGATTGTCAAACTGACAGGGCCAGAAGTGTTCCACTACCTCGCCCAAGTCGAAGCCGCCAGCAGCTTGTATCAACTAGCCAAAAGCCGTTATGAGCGCAATAAACCCTTATTAAACAATGGCAGTATCAGCGCAGAAAAATGGCAAGAGATCAGCCAAGACTACTTCAGCACTCACCTCGAATACGAGCACATGCAGCATTTTATGGAGATAGTCAAAAGCACAGATGCCACCACAGACTCCCTAGTGGTAGGCACGCCAGTGGCGGGGATCGTTAAACTCAACCAAGTGAATGGACCTTATATGGCGGGTTCACAGCTATTCTCACTGGTGCCCAGCGACAGCATTCGCGTCAAGGTCAGTGTGCCAATGAGTCAGTCACATTCGCTCTCGGCGGTGAATATCAATCAGTGCCATATCGCCATTGAGTCCGTGTCGGCCATCGCCGAAGGTGCCTTTGTGACCGCTTGGTCATCACCCTTACCGCAGGAATGTAACTTACTGTTAGGACAACAGATCACTGTGATTCCCGAGTATCAAAAGGCGGTGTATTTATTGCCTAAAAATAGTGTTTTTAGTTGGGAGCAAGATAGCCAAGTCTTCACTAAAACCGCCGACACGCTCACCTCGATTACGATCGATATTCTTGGTTCAACCCCTGAGCAATATATCGTTGAAAGCGATCAAGATCTGAGCCAAATCCAAGTGTTATCCCAGTCGGTTGCCGCAGTCAAAGGCATAATGCTTGGCCTAGGAGGCGAATAAAATGTTGACCTCAGTCATCCGCTTTTCGCTTACGCAGCGCTTATTTGTGCTGATTGTGGCGCTGATCATCATGTTAGCGGGAGCACGAGCCTGGTTTTCCATTCCCTTGGATGCCTTTCCCGATATTTCGCCCACCCAAGTGAAGATCATCCTCAAGGCGCCCGGCATGACGCCGGAGGAAATCGAAGCGCAAATTACCGTGCCGATTGAAACCGAACTGCTAGGCATTCCCCATCAATCGATTCTGCGCTCAACCACTAAATACGCCATCAGCGATATCACCCTAGATTTTGACGAAGGCACAGATATCTATTGGGCGCGCCAGCAGGTGAGTGAACGCATCGCCGCCGTGTGGGACAGTTTCCCTGAAGGTGTGACGGGCGGCGTAGCGCCTATGAGTACGCCACTCAGCGAAATCTTTATGTTTTCACTCGAAAATCCCAATCTATCACTGATGGAAAGGCGTCAATTACTCGAATGGGAAATCCGTCCGCTACTACGAACCGTTGCAGGTGTCGCCGATGTGAATATCCTCGGTGGCTATGCCAAAAGCTTTAGTGTGACCCCCAAACCTGCAGCTATGGCGGTCGCAGGCGTAAGTTTTGCGGCGCTGCAACAGGCGATAGTTGAGAATAATCACAACGAAGGTGCGGGCAAGCTCACGATTGGTACAGATACCATCATAGTGCGTGCCGAAGGTCGCATCGATGACATCGACGAGCTCAAACAATTAGTGATCAAGGCCGATGATGCCAGAGTGTATCGACTGCAGGATTTGGCCGATATTCAAATTGGCCACTTAGCCCGCTATGGCGCAGTCACTAAAGACGGCAATGAAACCGCCGAAGCCTTGATCATCGCCCTGAAAGACGCCAATACCGCACAAGTAGTCAAAAACATTAAAGAAAAACTCGATCAAATCAGCCTAACCTTGCCAGAAGGCAGCCAGATCAACACCTTTTACGACCGCGCGAATCTGATCAATACCGCGATTAAGACCATCTCCAATGCCTTATTCGAAGCCGTAGTGTTGGTGATCATCTTGCTGGCGCTATTTTTAGGCAACGTACGCGCCGCATTGGTCGTGTCACTCTCGCTGCCTCTTGCCGCATTGATGACGTTTTTGATGATGGATTACTTTAATCTTTCTGCGAACTTAATGAGCCTAGGCGGGCTGGTTATTGCCATCGGCATGTTGGTGGATTCATCTGTGGTCGTAGTCGAAAACATGGTGAATCTCATCGCTACTAAGCAGAGATTACCGCGGCTGCATTTGATTTTTCGCGCGACCAAGGACGTTGCCATTCCCGTGGTGTCGGGCACAGTGATCGTCATGATAGTGTTCTCGCCCTTACTGACCTTGAGCGGGCTTGAAGGCAAACTCTTCACCCCAGTTGCGGTCACTATCGTGTTTGCCATGCTGTCGGCGCTGGTGTTGTCGTTAACTGTCATTCCGGTTATCGCTTCTTATCTAGTCAACGAAAAAGCCGCCAAGGAACCTAAGGCGATTGAAAAGCTTAAACAGTTTTATCTGGTCAGCCTCAAGAGCACGTTTAGCCATCAAAAACGCTTTATGGTGATCGCCTTTAGCTTGCTTATCGTCAGCCTAGGGCTGTTCGGGTTAGTGGGAAAAACCTTTATGCCGACCTTAGATGAAGGCGACATTATCCTGCAGCTGGAGAAATCCCCATCGATTTCACTCGAAGCTTCGATTGCCATCGACAAGCAAATTCAGCAAACCTTGCTGGCTAAAGTTCCTGAAATCAAACAAATGGTGGCGCGTACTGGCGCGGATGAAATCGGCTTAGATCCCATGGGGCTCAATGAAACCGATGTATTCTTAGAACTTCTGCCCCGCAGCGAATGGCGCTTTGCAAATAAAGAAGCGCTTATCGATGCGATCCGCACTGTGTTATTGGACTATCCCGGCGTTAATTTTAACTTCACTCAACCGATACAAATGCGCGTGTCCGAAATGCTCACCGGTAGCATTGGCGACGTGGCGATTAAGGTCTTTGGTAATGATATCGACACCTTAGGTCAGCTCACGAGCCAAATCCAACAGCTGGTTAATGCCACCAGCGGCAGCGTCGATGTGAAAATGGCGATGATCGAAGGCAGCCCTTTTATCAACCTCACCTTAGATAACGAGCTCGCCCGTGGCTTTGGCATGAGCACCATGGAGTTTGCTCGCTACCTGAAAAGTCAGCTCGAAGGCGTGATAGTGACCGAAGTGCTACAGGGTAAGAAACGAACGCCCGTGCTGATGGCTAATAATCAGAGCCACTTAAGCAGCATTAATGAGCTTAAAAATCAGTTACTGGTGATGCCAGATCACTCCTTAAAACGCCTGAGTGATGTCGCCACCTTAAGCTATAAGCAAGGCCCCATCCTTATCGAGCGTGAGCAAGGGAATCGCTTTTCAGTGATCACCACCAACGTGCAGGGTCGCGATATCGTGAGTTTTGTAGAAGAGCTCAACGCTAAAATCGCAAAGGAAATCAAACTCCCGAGCGGTTATAGCGTGAGTTTTGGTGGCGAGTTTGAAAACCAGCAGCGAGCCACCAGCAATTTACTGTTAGTGATCCCCATTGCTATCGCACTGATCACTTTGATTTTATTCACCACATTTGGCTCACTGGCCAAAGCGGGCTTAATCCTCGCCAACGTTCCCTTCGCTATGATGGGCGGCATAGTTAGCCTGTATTTATCGGGGGAGTATTTGTCCGTGCCCGCCTCAGTTGGCTTTATCGCCCTGCTCGGCGTCGCTGTGCTCAATGGCGTGGTAATGGTCAGCTATTACGAACAAACCAAGCATATGTTCAGTAATCTGCGCGAACGGGTGGAACAAGGTGCGGCAAGGCGTTTACGCCCCATTTTGATGACGGCGACAACGGCCATGTTTGGTCTTATGCCGCTAGTGTTTGCCTCAGGTCCTGGGGCTGAAATTCAAAAACCCTTAGCGATTGTGGTGATTGGCGGCCTGCTCACTTCAACCATTACAACACTGTATTTATTGCCAATTCTGTATTTTTGGCTGGAGAAACGTAAATGAGCACAGAACAGCTGTTAGTACTGATCGCCCAAAATGATATTAAGGACGACATAGTCGATACCCTGATAGAGCTGGAGTTTCTGTCGGGTTTTAGCCTAGGCAATATTTGTGGTTTCAGCCGTGAACACAGCCATTTTAATATCAAGGAACAAGTGGAAGGTTATCGGGAGTTTTGCAAATTCGAGATCATGCACCCCGCTGCACAACAAGCGGCGCTGCTCGCTGCGCTGGCGTTGGTCTGCAAACATAATCCCTGTCGCTATTGGATTATGCCCATCTATCAAAATGGCACTCTGTCCTAACTCGCTGAGCGGTTAAATCTCGGCATCCCGACCTTATCGCTAAGGTCGGGATGCCTTATAAAATAGCTACAAAATTGGCGTTGGACGCCGCACTAAAAACCCACTCAGAATCGATAAAATGCAGTAAGCGGTAAAGAAGTAAAAACCATTTTCAAATTGCGCCTGTGTTTTTAGCATTTCCCCCATGCCACCTGAGGCGTTCCCCGCCATAAAGGTGATGATCAGCGCTATCACAAACACATCGGCCATCGACCACTTGGCGAGTGCGTTGACGACGGCATTAATCCTCAGTTTCAGGCCAATCGAGCTAACACATTGCTGTGCCAGCATTAAACTCAACTTCAAGGCTGGCACTATCACACTGAATAACATGACTAATCCCGCGACAAGCCCATTACCAGAGTGATAAAGTTCGGTTACCGTCCCCCAAATACTACGAGTCTTCTGCAGCACTTGGACTTCACCTTTAAGGCTATTAAACCCAAGCAAACCACTGACCATACTTAACATGCCGCGGGCACTGTCACGCCCAGAGTCCTCATCAAAGCTTTGGGCAACTTGCTCTATGCCTTGTTCCGCCAGTTTGGCCTTATCGATACTGCCGCTGATACTCAAAATAGGTTGAGTCACCCCAGGGATTAACAAAGCCAAGGATAAGATAATGATAAAAATAGGAAATAGAGATTTCATAGCACTGTTCATAGCATTGCTCGACCAGAGAAATACTTTCAGTTTACGGTTTTTAGCTCAGGCTCTGCAATCATTCACACCAGCCATCGACTCAGATGACCGGCATTTAAGGTAGGATTTGAGGATTAATAGAAAGGAGTCGGATCGATATCTAATGTACTCGGTGACACGCCGCGTTCAATATAAAGTTCAGATTTTAATAAATCCACCATAGCGACATCAGTGTAACGTTTTACTTTTAAAGAATAAAAACACTTTACGATTGGATGTAGCGCATCCCTATCTTTCGAGGCCCAAACAATACCAACACGACCATCCGATAATTCAACTAAGGAACCCACAGGGTAAACACCAATACAACGAATAAACTCATAGACCAATTCTTGATCCAAATGGAATGGCGTCAGACTGAGTAAAATTTTAAAGGCCGCGGCAGGGCTCATCGCCTCTTTATAACATCGCGTCGCTGTCAAAGCATCGAAGATATCAACGATACAACTCATACGGCCATGGCGGGGGATTTCATCACCCTTCAAACCCCTTGGATAACCTCTGCCATCTAACTTTTCGTGGTGCATTAAGCAGATATCTTTACTGATCTGCGACAGACCAGTAGTTTCGTTCATAATTTCAAGCGCATACACTTGATGCAGCTTCATATGTTCGAACTCTTCCGGCGTAAGTTTGCCCGGCTTATGCAGCACTTTATTGTCGACTTTAATCTTGCCAATATCGTGCAAAATCCCGCCGACCGCCATTTCCCGTAACATGACGCGATCTAGCTTTAAGTATTTACCAAAGGTCACCAGCAGAAAGGCGACATTCACTGAATGTTCAAGTAGATAGGCATCTTTTGAACGGAGTGCAGACATACATTTAAGCGCATCAGCATCCAACATCACTGACTCTATCATGGTATCGGCTAACGCTTCGAAGGGGGCAACTTCGATGGCTTTACCTTCAAAGGTCTCAGATAAGACTTTACGAATGAGGTCTTTCGCTTCGGTAAGCATGACTTTAGCTTGAGCTTGTTGCTTATCGCGGCTAATGAGCGCTTTTTTATTGTCAGTTTGATTATCGTTAGTGATTTTTTTCTTTAACCCACAATGTTCAGCCGAACGATCAGCGTCTACCCAAACAAATTTAATACCACTTTTAGCTAACTTTAAAATCGCATCCTTGTGTTTAATTTGTCCTGCATTTGCAATAGCAAGTTGACCTTTATCATTTTTGTCTATGGCACTGACAAACATACCCAATGTCAGCTGTGACACTGGTAATTTGATAAGTTCAACTGATTCTGCCGACTCACTCATATCTACAACCCCAAGGATGATGTGCCTGAATAAAATATCAACTTAACCATACGACATTAAAGCGACTTACGCTCAAATGTTCTGTTGTTATTTTTGATTATTATAGAACAGACGTGAGGGGCATTCTAAGACGAGGATTAGAAAATCACCATAGACTTTCTTGGTAAATAAAGGGGCTTAAACAAGATACGATGAAATCAGAGCTTAGGCGTAGATTAGACTCATTTCAATCTCTCATTATTTCAACAAATGCCTAAGGGCTAGGCATTCAAAACCTGCGACCCTCACGCGCAAAAAGCTCACAACTACCCCACATAACGCTCAGCCATTTCAGTTGACTCTTCCACCAATAAACCATTGCGTAAACTCAGTTGCCGTGACACAGCACTGTGTTCAATGCTTCTGTGAGTGCTGAGCAAAATAGCGCAACCTTGGGAGCTTAACCGCTTTAGCAAGTACCACACTTTGCCGTAGTAATGCTTATCCATCCCTGCCAATGGATCGTCCAAAAGCAGCACCTTAGGGCGTAGGCAGGCGAGTGACGCTAAGGCAATCAAGTGCTGTTGGCCGTAGGATAATTTGTGGGGCGACAGATGGGCTAAGCTAAATAAATCCAACTCGTCCAACATTTGCACCGCTCGCTCTTTGGGGAGTTCAAAGCGCCTAAGGCTAAACTGCATTTCGGCTAGCACGTTAGACTCGAATAATTGTCGACTCGGCCTTTGCATCAACAGTCCCAATTCCGCGCCATAAATCCCCAATTTAGGCCTTCGCCCTAGCACTTTAAGGGGAAGACGCTGCCTTAAACTGTGCACACCCGCTATGGTTTTCAATAGACTCGTTTTACCAGAGCCGTTGTCGCCCACTAAGGTCACTATCTCCCCCGCTTGCAATTGGAATCCTTGTGGACACGCAAATAATGTGGGACAAGCATCGAACCCAAAATCAAAGGCTTCGGCGCTGACCAAGACTTTGCCTAAATGCTCAAACTTAGCCTGATTTCGCCACGCAGGCGCTTCAATTTGCGGCGCATCGCTCACGGTATAGATGCCTTCGGACAACTTACCAGCCTCTAACTGCCAATAATGCTGAATAATCTCGGCGAATGCCGAGGCGTTATGCTCAACCAATACTAGCGCCATACCATCTTGGATAAGATTGCGAAGCACGACCAGCAGCTCACTCACACCGTGATCATCGAGTTGTGCCCAAGGTTCATCGAGCAGCAGTAAATGCGGCTCTGATACTAGTTGGGCGGCAATCATTAAGCGATATTTTTGACCGAGGGAAAGCGTGCTGACTTGGGTATCGAGGCGTAGATACAAGCCCACACGCCGCAGTGCTAATTGCACTTTAGGTAGCATTTGCTCAGCGGGAATACCGAGGTTTTCTAAGGCGAAAGCCACCTCGGCACCAACGGTTTGCCTTAGTAGCTGAGTTTGTGGGTCTTGCATTACCAGACCCGTAACCAATTGAGGATAACGCCAGATGTCACCTTCATGCGGGCGATTTAACACGCCCGCCAGTAGGTTTAGCAGACTCGATTTTCCTGAGCCCGTAGGACCGCTCACGCAATGACATTGGCCAGTGCCAATCGCCAAGTTAATTTCCTGCAATACCGTCGGTAACTGGCTGCCATAGTTGAAGCTAACGCCTTCGAGATCTAAGAGTTTCATGCTATATCTGCCTATAAAGATCTAACGAACAGCCTATGACAAGGCTTCACCCTAGTCGTCTTTTCATTCCCACGCCGAGTCATACGTTAATAGACATCTAACTTGTCACGTAGAAAATTTAAGATGTGCCAGCTATTGTGGACCGCGATTATTCTGTCTCAACCGAAAAACGTTTAAAAACCAACCTAGATCGACTAATTACGACAAAGGGAAAGTACATTTAACGACTAAGAGACAAAATGTCCACCGAGGGTGACTTGCCCGACAAAAAGACCCACTCAAGTCACATTTTTTATCAGCGTAAAATGAGACTATGGCGAAAGTCACACGATAGGGCCTTACATCTTGACACACTCGACCGTGGCCTTTAATTTGAGCGAAAGATTCTTATTTACAGACTAAAATCACTACAGGTAAATAGCTTGTAAAAGAGGATATTAACCTGAGTCGAATTTACTGACGCTGACAGAGTGACCTTCAGCTTTCGCCTTCATCCGTTATCTTTGGAGTTCTATTTGCCCGTTCATGCCCTGTCTGAAGACCTTAAGTCTCTCATCGACAAACTCATTCAATTAAAGCAAGTTCCACCGACGGAACCGATAGTGCAGTTGTCACTAAACACTGTCGCTATGCCTTTAATTTCATGGCTGGCATCCCAGACTCAATACCCAAGGATCTACTGGCATGGGCGCGACAGAATCGAAGAAGTCGCGGCGATAGGGGCGTGCAAAGACTTTAGATTTGAAACCGGAATCAATGATCAGCAACTGGCCATGGCCTACCAAGAGCAGCGAGCCTTATCGACGAATCAGAATATTCGCTACTATGGCGGTGTTGCCTTCGATCGCACTATAGAGTCTTGGCCTGAGTTCGGTAATAGCCGCTTTATCCTGCCGCGCATTGAATTTAGACGCAGTGGTAACAAATTTAGCCTATTAGTGAATCTTAATTTTGCTGATAATGATCACCATAGCGAGATAGATAAGGCCATCGGCGCTATCGAAGCCGTCATGCCTGCTAAGCCACTCTCGCCACCTAAAAAGATCGTTCCACTTGGGCGCAGTGACAAACCTGATTTTGAACGTTGGAAGACATTAGTCGAGCAAGTGGTGGATCCTAAGTTCAATCAAGATACCCCAAAAGTCGTGTTATCCCGCTTAACACAACTTGAAGTCAACGAACCTATCGATCCTTGGATGGTACTGGCTTGCTGGCAGGGCCGTAATCCCAATAGTTTCCAGTTTGGCTTTCAATTTAGCCCAGATCGCACTTTTATCTCTTGCTCACCAGAGCGTTTATTCCGCCGCCGTCAGCAGGAACTATTTACCGAGGCACTTGCTGGTACAACGGTACGCGGTCTCAATCAAGAAGAAGATATTGCGCTGGCGAACGCTTTATTAGAAGACAACAAAAATAGCGTTGAAAACCAACTTGTTCGCAGTCACATAGTGAATATGCTCACGCCGCTGAGCAATTATGTTGGCGCCGATGAATTAGCGACTATTTTTAAGCTGAACCATATTCAACATTTACACCGTGCAATTCGAGCCGAATTGAAGCCGGGCGTAAATGATTTCCAACTGTTGCAAGCCCTGCATCCTACTCCTGCAGTTGGCGGCTTGCCGCGGTATTCAGCGCTAAACTTTATTCGTCAACGTGAAGGTTATATTCGTGGTTGGTACGCCGGTGCCTGCGGCTATTTCAATAAATATGAGAGTGAGTTTTCGGTAGCGATCCGCAGTGCGCTGATCGAACCCGGTCGGATTAATCTATTTGCGGGGGCGGGAATTATTGCAGGTTCTGAGCCCGAAGCTGAGTGGCAAGAGCTTGAAAATAAACTCGCAACCATAATGTCGATTCTATTCGAAATGTAATAAGCCTAGTAAAAATTAAGACTATTCAGCGCCATCAGCCCTTCGTTTTTCAATCGTTTCAAGGTAAAGCCTGTCCTGTTCACCCGAATCGATTAAGCGCTTATGTGCAAGGTCAAAATGTTGTTTCAACATCTGGCCTTTCTCGGTGTTAGCGAAAACAAAATAGGTTTCGGCCTTGAGTACGCCTTGAATAATCACAAAATTTTGTGGCGCCTTTAATTTAGAAACAAACGTAAGCAAATTAGGTTTGTAATCTAGCACGGCATCTATACGTCCAGCATTTAAGCTATTGAGCATAGTCAGCATATCGCTACTTTCTTCGTAATACATAGGCACAGGTGTCAGCATATTGTATCTGTAGGCCAGCATGGCCTGAACCTTCTTGTGGGATAGGCTTTCAATACCAGTCCATCCTGCCGCCACCTCGGCAGTAACAGCCACATCGATAGAGTCCACTTCAACCATATTCTCTGTTAATAGCCCCTTTTTAATATCACCCTTGTAAACGCTGAGCGTGATATCGGTACGATTGTGCTCAACAAGATATAAACTGCGGGCAAAAGGCATAAACTGTACATTGAGTTGCCATTCTGGCTCAGGGAAAATCCGCTGAAGTAACTCGAAGTAGTAACCCGTTTTATCACGATTGGCAAATCCCTCCCAAGTTGACGTTGCGACATTGACCACTATCGGCTGAGCGGCGGAAACAGATACAGGTAACACAGCTAAAAATAAGCAAAAAGTAGCAAAAAATCGTCTCATGGCTATCCTCCTTCGACGTATTCAAAGTGTAGAAGAGTTTTCATTCTATGTGCACATTTAAACAGCAGACTTGCATCTTAAAACTCGACCACTATAATGGCGACCCGATTTCAGCACGCAGTCATCGGCAATAAAGTCGTAAACATAATAAATTGAATATTAGCGGGTTCCCTCACCCCGCCCTACACAACTAAAAAGGCCACATATGTTAATGTTAACCACAGCGCAGCTTCGCCGCGCTTTATTCCTATTAGTAGGATTTCACATACTGATTATTTGCGTCAGCAACTACTTAGTACAATTGCCATTTCAACTGTTTGGCTACCACACAACTTGGGGGGCATTCAGCTTTCCGTTCGTGTACTTAGCCACAGATCTCACTGTCCGTATTTTTGGCCAACAAGCCGCACGCAGCATCATACTCAAAGCTATGATTCCCGCTTTGATGATTTCCTACGTGATGGGAGTGATGTTCCATCAAGGCAGCTTTCAAGGTGCTGATTCACTTGCACAATGGAATACCTTTGTGTTCCGAATTGCCTTTGCCAGCTTCGCGGCTTATTTGATTGGTCAGTTGATGGATATTAAGGTTTTTGCCCGTATTCGAGCCAGTCGCTCTTGGTGGGTCGCCCCAGCAGCCTCCACCTTAGTCGGAAATCTGGTCGATACTCTAGTCTTTTTCAGTATCGCCTTTTACGCCTCTTCCGATAGCTTTATGGCTGCCAATTGGCCCGAAATCGCTACAGTCGATTACGGCTTTAAGCTAATCGTGAGCTTAGGCCTTTTCCTACCGGCATACGGTGTTTTGCTAAAAGTCTTACAGGACAAGATTTTGCGAGCCAATCCGCAAGAATCAATTTCCTGATTAACCCAACTGGCCAGACCTGTTATAATTTAACCAGTTAATAGCTCAGCCCTGCTCCTGTTAACGCGCGAGTGGGGCTGATTTTTTATGAGAGTAAACTATGTATTCTATTGAAATTAAAGCAGAGTCAAGTTTGACTCCCGAGTTAGCCGCTCAGCTTATCCAACTTAGCCAACAAATCCCAGAGCTCGATCACCCACTCACAAACGAAGTGTTAGACCAGCGCTTACAGGGCAAGACATGTTTGATCTTAGTCGCATATGTAGAAGGTGAACTTGCGGGTTTTAAACTGGGTTACGAGCAAGAAGAAACCATATTTTACAGCTGGTTGGGTGGGGTAGCATCCGACTTTAGACGTTTAGGCTTAGCGCAGAGTCTACTCGAATATCAAGAAACTTGGGCGCGCCGCCAAGGATATAATCATATTCAAGTGAAGACGCTGAACCGCTTCCCTGCGATGCTTAATTTATTGATCAGTAATCAATATTTAATTACTGAACTGACAGCCGATCCTAAAAGCTTAGTCGATCATAAACTGTATCTGTGCAAGTCGATCTAAACCGTTAATGGATGAGAGCAAAACGATATTTGTAAAGATGTGCACTTTTTGCAATAAATAGCTTGCAAACACAATTGAGAATGATTATCGTTAACGTGCGTTCCAAAACTCATCTTTAACAACGATGACTGGTAATCGACGTTGTTATGGAGCTCCTGAGTTTGCAAGCACGACATTGCTCACACACACTCTTTGTGGCCGGACTCATCATCCGGCTTTTTTTTGCCTAAAAATCAGTAATGCAAAGCCACATAATACAAAGCTAGCAATCGCTCGACATATTTTAATTCAAACCTAATCAGCCAAATACAATACACTGCCTATCTAACGGGATAAGACTAATTTGCAGACATATCGCTGTAGTTGCCCGCAAAGTGTAAGCCATCGTAGGGATTATTTTGCTGATCTTCCTTCGCTTCATGATACAAACCTATGGTAAATAAAGACCCTTTACCCAAAGTTGAACTCACTTCTATCGTGCCACCAATCCGCTTGATAATGCCGTAACTGAGCGAAAGACCTAAACCAGTGCCATCCTTACGTGTGGTATAAAAAGGGTCGAAAATCCGTCCAAGCTGCTCTGGCGCTATCCCTGAGCCTTCATCTTCCACTTCGATTTTGACGCCAATCGGCATATCCTGCTGCACCCAGTCATAGGTTCGCACCCAAATACGTCCTTTACCGTCCATCGCATGCGCCGCATTCACTACAAGATTAATCAAGACTTGCAGCAACTGCGGACGATTAACCTGTACTGGACAACTGGCGTTCAACTCAGTGATCAGCACGACTTCTTGTTTTTGAATCGAATGTCGCACCAACACCAACATTTCTTCGATAATAGGAGTCATCGGATGCATTTCTAGTGGTGCGTTGAATTCGCCAGGTCGGCTGTATTGTAACAGGCTACGGATGATAGTGCTGATCCGCCCAACCTGTTGAATGACTAGATCAATTTCTTCTTTTACTACTTCAGCATTATCACCAAGTTCGTAGCGCAGTAATTCCATATTGCCAAGAATTACAGCAGTCGGATTATTGATTTCATGGGCGATACCTGCGGTCAATTCGCCAAGAGCAGTGAGCTTCTCGTTAGTGACGAGCTGTTGACGCGTTTCGTTTAGTAATGCCACGTTACGTTGCAGCTCTAAGGTTTTATCCTGCAGGCTGCGAGTACGCTCTTCAACCTTCATTTCAAGCTGTTCTGCAGCCGCTTGAATTTGGGCATTTCGACGCTGTAGCAAGTCAAGCATACTGTCAAATTGCTCGGCTAGGTTCGATAACTCATTATCCCTATCTAATCCTAAGGCGCCGATACGAATATTGCGCCCCGACTGCACTGCTTGTACAACATGGTGAATACGTTCAATGGGCTGCAATAAACTATAAGCACCGCGATAAACCAGCAAGCCAGAGACCAACAGCACTAACATTAGAATCGTGCCTAGCTCTATGATATTGAGTAAATAATTATGGATAAATGGCGATTCAGAAAAGCCGGTATAGATCATACCGACACGTTGGCCGCGAACATCTTCCAAGGGGGCATAAGCGGAAATAAACCAATCGTTAAATACGAAAGCGCGATCGACCCACTGCTCGCCTTGAGTTAACACTTTGTCTTTCACTTCCTCCGACACTAAACTGCCAAGCGCGCGGCCCAGCGTCTCATTGCCTGTGGGATAAAAATGCAGCGGCACGTTGGTGGAAATACGGATGTTATCTAAGAAGATGGTCACAGTGCCGATGGAACGCTCGGGCAAGGTGCCTTTGTCGTATACCAGATCACGAATGTGGTCGACGATTCGAGTATCGCGATTAAACAAGATCCCACCATCGAGATACCAAGCCACTTTGCCTTCCATATCAGGGACGGGCAATAGGCTACGGCTCAATAAACCACGTTCTTCAACGGTTTTAACGGGGCTCTGCGCCCGCAAGGTTGCAACTATCGGAATGCTCGCAGTGATAGCCAATTCGGGGTCGATACGTGCTAAACGCTCGGGCGGCAGCACCATCAAGCCGGAGTAAGGTAATAAACCGTCTAACTTAGGAAGGATTTGGCGTAAATCTGGGTCTGCGGCCGCTTCGGCAACACTGACTAAACGCAGATAATCGAGATTTAGCTGTTTTTTCTGTTCAAGGAGAAAAGCATCAATACTGGCTCGGTAGCTGACTTCGCCACTTAATTCTTTACCACTGAAAAGTGGCCTAAAGTCATTTTGAAAAGTCCAAGACGTCACCACACGTTCAAGTTGTTTTTCTTGGCGTACTTGCACTTGCTGCAAAGTGTTTTCGGCAACAGACAAGTCAGCTTTAACCTTCATAAACAGCTGCTTACCTGTGTAACTGATGTTCCAGTAAATAGTGATAAACACTAAACTCACCAGTGTCAGTAGAATGGGCAGTAACGTCAGGATTAATATGCGATAGCGCACTTTGGCCTGCATTTGCTGCCAACTGACACCAAAAAAGTGAGTGAAGAATGACACCCTATGACTCCTGTTCGCCACTAAAATCAAACCACTCTTTATACTTGCGATCTAAGGTCTTACGCGAAACGCCTAAATCCCTCGCCGCGGCAGACTTATTGCCAGAATGTAAGTCCACAACGCTAGTCACATGGTGTTTTTCCACATCTTTCAATGGCCAATCCAATGGATAACCCGATGTGGATAAAGACTCACTCTTCATCTGCTGCTTCCAATATTCCGCTGGCGGTTTGCCCAGCAAAATACAACGCTCAATCATGTTGCGCAGTTCACGAATGTTACCAGGCCACTCGTGTTGCTGTAGTTTCACCATATCTTCATGGCTCCACACGACTTCTCTTACCCCTAATTCAGCAGCAAGTTGGCGAGTGAAATGATGGGTTAACTCCACGACATCTTCGGGTCTATCACGTAATGGCGGGATTAAAATATCGAGCACATTCAGCCGATAATATAAGTCTCGACGGAAATTCCCTGCATCCACTTCATCAATCAGAGTACGGTTAGTGGCCGCGATCACTCGCACATCGATGTTCACTTCTTTCTCGCTGCCCACTGGGCGAATCGCTTTTTGCTCTAATACTCTGAGCAATGCCGTTTGCATTTTCAGTGGCATTTCGCCAATTTCATCGAGAAAAATCGTCCCGCCCGAGGCAAAACTGAATAAACCTTCACGATTGCCTTTCGCACCCGTAAATGCACCGGCGGTATGGCCAAACAATTCACTTTCGAGCAGTTCAGGGGCGATAGAGCCACAGTTAACTGGGACAAAAGGTCCCTGACGTCCACTGAGCAAATGCAATTGCCGTGCGACTAATTCCTTACCCGTGCCCGACTCACCTTGGATCAAGACAACGGCATTGGTCGGCGCCACACGTTCGATGATATGTTTCACCGACTTCATGGCTTCACTGCTGCCAATAATGGTCGATGAATAACCGATTGAAACCTCACGACGCAGCATCAAGTTTTCACGTTTAAGCAAGCGACGTTCGATACAGCGATCGACCGCAGTCATCATCTGTTCAAGGTGGAAAGGTTTCATGATGAAGTCAGACGCACCAGCGCGTAGCGCGGTAATAGCGACTTCCATGTCAGCATAGCCAGTCATAAATATGATGTCCGAACGACGCCCCTGCTCATCCAACGCTTCATGCCATTCGATACCCGAACGACCAGGCAGACGAATGTCGACGATAAGCAAATCGAAATGGCAACGGCTACGCAGCTGCTCCGCATCTTCGATACTGCCCGCCGTTTCGACTAAGGCAAATTTCTTCGAGAGTGCCTTATTTAAAAAACTCCGCATTCCGGGTTCATCATCAACAATCAGTACCGATACTGCCGATGGAAGAGGCTTGAGGTTATTATCTATCTGGCTCATATTGTCTGCTTCTGGACATTTTGACTCATTTGCGACCAATTCTAGCACTGAAAATAGATGAATAGGTCACTATGAACCATCAGAAGTTTGTCCTGAGACAATTTGTCTGTAGAGTATTTGTTAAGCTTGGGATCAAGCTCACAAATTAGGTTAAGCTGTGAAGAAAATGACCGCATTCTCAGCTTGGCATCTAACTTGCTTTCAACCGAACGTATTACAATTTACGAGACCTTCCACTCAGTAGGCATTTGAGTTGGAATCCTATTTTCCGCCAAGGAGTACCCATGCTAAACATGAAATCTCATATGAAGTCATTACTGGGACTGGTTGTTGCAGCCAGTATGTTCACTGTTTTACCCGCTCACTCGACTGAAATTATCAAGTTAGCCACCACCACCAGCACAGAAAACTCAGGCCTATTGAAAGAACTGTTACCTAAGTTCGAAAGTGAATCAGGCTACAAGGTTCAAGTCATCGCCACAGGTACAGGTAAAGCCCTGAAACTAGGTGAGCAAGGTGACGTGGATTTAGTCATGACTCACGCGCCTAGCGCCGAAGCTAAATTCGTCGCCGATGGTTTTGGTGTTGAGCCCCGTGGCATTATGGAAAATGATTTCGTAGTACTTGGCCCTAAAAACGACCCAGCAAAAATCCGTGACAGCAAAACAGCCGAAGAAGCTTTCGTTAAAATGGCAAAATCAGGCGTGCCTTTTATCTCTCGTGGTGACAATTCAGGCACTCACATCAAAGAGTTAGAAGTATGGAAAGCGGCAAATGTTACTCCTAACTTCAAAGGTTATACTTCAGTAGGTCAAGGCATGGGTAAAACCCTGCTGATGGCAAACGAAATGCAAGGTTACACTCTGTCTGACCGTGGTACTTTCGTGGCTTATAAAACTAAGCTCGATCTTGCCGTTGATTTCGATGGTGGCAAAACCTTAGCCAACCCATACCAAGTCATTCTCATCAACCCTGCTAAATACCCAGATCTGAACCACAAAGGCGCTAAAGCATTCAGCGACTGGTTGATCAGCAAAGAAGGTCAAAGCATGATCAACAACTTCAAAGTCGAAGGCGAGCAATTGTTCAAGGCAACTTATAGCGAATGAACGACGGCTGGCTAGCACTATTACAGCAGGCGTTAAGCCTGCTGTTTTCTTTAGACCCTGACGTTTGGTCCATCATTTCGATCTCGTTTTCGGTTTCTTTCGCGGCACTGCTGATCACGCTTGTTCCTTCCATGGTGCTCGGCTTTGTGTTGGCGTTTGCACCATTTCGCGGCAAATGGATAGTCACTAACTTAGTTCAAACTCTGCAATCAATCCCTACAGTGGTTATCGGTCTACTCGTGTATTTACTGCTAACGCGTAACGGTCCTCTGGGCGATCTAAAATGGTTATTTACCCAAGAAGGCATGATTCTCGGGCAAATGTTCATCTGTGCCCCCGTGCTAATTGCAATGAGCCAAGCCGCATTCACTAGCGTTGATCGCAGAGCTTGGGAAACCTCACGCACCTTAGGTGCCTCTTGGTGCCGTGCAGTGTGGACAGTATGCCGAGAACTGCGCATGCCCTTACTGCTTGCGATTGTCGCAGCGTTTAGTCGCATTCTGACCGAAGTCGGCTGCTCTATGATGGTCGGCGGCAATATTTTAAACGTGACCCGTAATATTCCTACCGCAATCGCACTTGAAACCAGCAAAGGTGACTTCGCCCAAGCTATCGCCCTCGGGCTAGTGCTGCTAATCTTGGCCTTGATCCTCAACTTTGCCTTAGGTAGTTTACGCGGCAAAGCCATGCCAAGGAGCCATTAAGCAATGACTAAGGTCAAACTGATCGCCCGTGACGTAGAAATGTCCTTTGGCGCGCGCCTGTTATTCAAAGCCGACGTATTATCGCTCTGCCAAGGAGATGTGATTTATCTGCAAGGCGACAATGGCACAGGCAAATCAACCTTGATGAAAATTCTGGCGGGCTTAATGCCACCAACCAAAGGCCATATTGAGGCTGTCGGTTTTGCCAAAAATGCTTGGTGGCGACGCAATCCATTGTTAGGTAAGGCCGTTTATCTGCACCAACATCCTTATTTGTTCGACGGCACAGTAGAATATAATCTCACCTATGGGCTGAATTTCAGCTCAGAAACAAAAGCCAAGGCTAAACAGCGGATTACTCAAGCAATTGAGATGGCGCAGCTAGGGTCGCTGCTGCAGGCAAGGGCAAGTAATCTCTCTGGCGGCGAAAGACAGCGCCTCGCGATTGCGCGCGCTTGGATCCTACAACCTAAACTATTAATGCTCGATGAACCCACCTCCAATATGGACAAGGATTCCCAAGAGCTAGTATTGAAAATGATCCAACAACTCAAACACGAAGGCACAGGAATGTTACTGAGTAGCCATCAGAATTGCGCGCTAACCGCCATCTGCGAACAACAGTGGCACATAGAAGGTGAGCGCGTGATGACCTCTTATCAACAGCCTGAATCTTTGCCAGCACAGGAGCCTTTGTATGTCATCGCAAATTGATGCCGTTATTCTCGCCGGTGGTATGGCCCGTCGCATGGGTGGCGACGATAAAGGTCTCGTCGAATTAAACGGCGAAGCCATGATTAAGCACACAATAGATAGAATAAAACCTCAGGTTAAGGAGATCCTGATCAACGCAAATCGTAACCAAACACGTTATGCTGAGTTCGGTTTTAAGGTGATAAGTGACGAGCATAGTGGTTTCCTCGGACCTTTAGCGGGTATGATCACCGCTATGGGCCAAACAGATGCAGACTACTTATTGGTAGTGCCCTGCGACTGCCCACTCCTGCCACTCGACCTTGTTCCGCGTATGTTGGCAGCAATTGAAGCAGAAAAGGCCGATATTGCTGTTGCCAGTGACGGTGAGTATGAACAACCCGTTGTTTTACTCTTAAAACCTAGCTTACGTGACTCGATGAAAGCGTTTCTTGAGGCGGGTGAGCGTAAAGTGGACTTTTGGTATATTAAACATCACTTCGTCGTAGCGTCATTCGCCGACCAGCCCAATGCTTTTGTGAATGTGAATACGCCAGAACAAAAACAACGACTAGCGATAAAAATCACCCAATAGCTAAAAAGGCTCCAATAACCCAAATTAGAGGTGCAAATGAGTAACCCCTTCGTCAATCCGCTCGCTATTCCCGTTCTCGGATTTTGTGCCTACAGTGGCACGGGGAAAACCACCTTACTCAAGCAATTGATCCCCGAATTAAATCAACGTGGCCTGCGCTTAGCCGTAATCAAACATGCCCACCATAATTTCGACGTAGATATTCCCGGCAAAGATAGTTACGAAATGCGTAAAGCGGGCGCACGACAAATGCTGGTCGCCTCCCATGTACGCTGGGCGCTGATGACAGAAGACGCGCGCGATGGCGATCCTGAGTTAGTCCATTTACTCAAGCAAATCGAAGCCGACAAAGTCGATATTGTCCTCGTCGAAGGCTTTAAAAAGCTCGCATTACCTAAAATTGAATTGCACCGCGCCGCCCACGGCAAACCTTTTATCTACACCCAAGATGAGAATATCCTCGCCATCGCCTGTTGCGACGATACTCAATTGCCCAGCGACGCACTCCCGAGTGAGCTGCGCCGTCTCGATCTCAACAATGTCAGCCAGATTGCCGATTTTGTGATGGAGTACGCCCAAAACTGGGAAGCGCCACTCCAATACCCCATTTCGGCAGTGGATACCTGCGCCATAGGCGACAACAAAAACCTTACCGTCAGCCAAGGTTTAGCGCAAATTTTATCCCATGTTTCACCCGTGGCAGAGATTGAAGACATTGAGTTAGACGCCTTAGATAACCGCGTACTGGCCAGCGACAGCATTTCTCCCGTCAACGTGCCACAACAAACCAATTCGGCGATGGATGGCTACGCCTTTGTCTATCAAGACCCCATGCCTACCACCTTAAAATTGGTGGGAGAGGTTCTTGCCGGTCATCAATATTCGGCCACGCTTAAAGTCGGCGAAACCGTGCGTATCATGACGGGCGCAACAGTGCCTGCAGGTGCTGATACAGTGCAGCCCCGAGAGCTTGCCAAGGAAGTCGATGGCATTGTTAGCTTTGAAGGCCGCATTCTTTCTGGCCAACACGTTCGCCTCGCTGGAGAAGATATTGCTCAAGGCCAAGTCGCACTTGCAAAAGCCACTCGCCTAAGCGCCGCCGAACAAGGTTTACTGGCCTCACTCGGGCTCAATCACCTGAGTGTATATCGCCGCCCAACTGTTGCAGTATTCTCTACCGGCGATGAAGTGAGCCAGCCCGGCGAAGTGCTCAAAGCTAACTGCATTTATGACTCAAACCGCTTTACCATCAAAGCGATGGCAAAACGTCTCGGTTGTGACGTTATCGATTTAGGTATTATCGAAGATTCTGAAGCCGCCCTTGAAGCAACTCTCGCTAAAGCCGCCAACCTTGCTGATGTCGTCATTAGCTCGGGTGGTGTGTCTGTCGGCGATGCGGACTACATCAAAACCGTGCTTGCACGCCTCGGCAAAATTGATTTCTGGCGGATTAGCATGCGTCCGGGTCGGCCACTCGCCTTTGGTAAAGTGAATGACAGCTTATTCTTCGGGCTACCTGGCAACCCAGTCGCAGTCATGGTGTCTTTCCTGCAATTTGTGCAGCCCGCTTTACGAAAATTAGCAGGTGAAGTGAACTGGCAAGCGCAGCTATTCCCTGCAATAAGTGATGAAACTCTACGAAGCCGCCAAGGCCGCACCGAATTTATTCGCGGGATTTATCAGCTTGGTAAAGATGAACGCCTACACGTGAGTAGCACGGGCAACCAAGGTTCTGGGATGTTAAGTTCAATGGTTAAAGGGAATTGCCTCATCATCATAGGGGATGATGCAGAAGCCGTGAATGCAGGTGAAACTGTATTTATTCAACCCTTTGCGGATCTGCTTTAGGATCCAGTGAGTTTTTATGAGTCTAATTGTGGATTCCTTTGGCCGTAAGGTCGAATATTTACGGCTCTCGGTCACCGACCGCTGCGACTTTCGCTGTATTTATTGCATGACGGAAGATCCCTGTTTTCTGCCAAAGGACCACGTACTCCACCTCGAAGAATTAGCTTGGATTGCCCAAGCCTTTACCGAGCTTGGTGTGACTAAAATTCGCCTGACCGGCGGTGAGCCCTTAGTTCGCACCGATTGCGACCAGCTAGTGGGTCTGCTTGGCAAACTGCCTGGGCTGACGGATTTATCCATGACCACCAATGGTTCAAGGCTGACAAAATTCGCTAAACCCATGTTTGATGCAGGATTAAAGCGCCTCAATATCAGCCTAGATACCTTAAACCCCACACTGTTTACTCAGCTAACGCGTAACGGCAAATTAGACAGAGTCATCGATGGTATTGATGCGGCTATTGCGGCGGGATTTGAACGTATCAAGATTAATGCGGTGATTTTAAAACAGCAGAACGATAATGAAGTTATTGATTTAGTTGATTTCTGCCGTGGCCGTAACTTAGACATCGCCTTTATCGAAGAAATGCCACTTGGCGAAATGGATGAGCGGAAACGCGCCCGTCATTGCAGCAGCGATGAAGTAAAAGCCATCATTAATAGTCACTATCAGCTACAGCTTTCCAACAAACGTACCGGTGGCCCAGCACGTTATTACACTATGGCCGACAGCCCAATCCATATCGGTTTTATCTCGCCCCACAGCCACAACTTCTGCCACGAATGTAATCGCGTGCGCGTCACAGTCGAAGGCCAATTATTGCTATGTTTAGGCAATGAACATGCCGTTGATCTCAAAAGCATAGTCCGGGAATTTCCGGCTGATATTGAAAGATTAAAAGTCGCTATTCTCGCGGGAATTAATCTCAAGCCTAAGCAGCACGACTTTGGCAATAATCAGGTACAAATCCTACGCTTTATGAACACCACTGGCGGTTAAGCATCACCACTCCATCGCTTAAGGGCTAGCATCTCAATTTGGCCGTGATAAACTCGAAGCATCACCCCATACTTAGCGTTACACATTTCTATGGCATTAACTCGTAAGCAATGGAATAACATCATCATAGTCGCCTGCGCCTTTATGGTCGCCGTGCTGACTTTTATGGATAACAAAACCAATAATGTTCCGAGTGATGCTCAGCGACTGTTTGACGATAATGCACCGCTTTCACAGCTGCAACTCGACGGGTTATGGCTGCACAAGCAAGCATCACAATGGGAGTGCGACACTAAAGTCCTCAACTGTGATGAATGGGCAAAGGCGTGGCAAACCATACGGGTATCCCCCTTAACCGCCGCGCCAGAAACCACAGATAATCCGCAAGAATTAGTTATACAGATTGCAGATATCCGCGATGCTCAACTGTGGATCTATTTTCCCAATGAAGGCGCCTTAAAGTCTCCCGCAGGTAATTGGTATTTAGTACCACCGAGTTTAAGATCTAAACTGCAACCGATCCTCGATGCGAAACCCGCAGCTTAATGCCACCCCATTTTACTTAAGATAAGAAAGAATCCATGCCGGAATTACCAGAAGTTGAAGTCACCCGTCAGGGTATTGCCCCCTACCTTGTCGAGCAAACCGTAATTGATCTTGTGATCCGCAATGGCTCGTTGCGCTGGCCTGTGCCTGACATCGCCAAACAAATTATCGGCCAAGTCATACGCCAAGTGCGACGCCGTGCTAAGTATCTGTTAATCGACACTGATGCGGGCACTAGCATAGTGCATTTAGGCATGTCGGGGAGTTTACGGATTTTGCCCCACGATACCCCAGTGGAAAAGCATGACCATATCGACTTAGTGCTCGCCAACGGCCGCATTTTACGTTTTAACGATCCAAGACGATTCGGTGCTTGGCTATGGTGTGAACTCCCAGAAGAAGCGCATCCATTACTCGCCAAACTGGGGCCAGAGCCACTGACCCATGCCTTTAATGTCGCACAATTAGCGGCAGCTTTAGCGGGCAAGAAAAAAGCGATCAAGCTCTGCCTGATGGATAATCATATCGTAGTGGGTGTAGGCAATATTTACGCCAATGAGGCCTTGTTTGCGGCGGGTATTCATCCAGAGGCCGAAGCAGGTAAAATCGATATCGAGCGTTTGACCGTTTTAGTTGCCGAAGTGAAGCAAATCTTAGCCCACGCCATTAAACAGGGTGGCACCACGCTGAAAGACTTCACCAATGCCGATGGCAAGCCGGGCTACTTCGCCCAAAAACTGCATGTCTATGGTCGCGGCGGTGAAACCTGCACAAGCTGCGGTAACTTGCTAAGTGAAATCCGTTTAGGCCAACGCACCACAGTATTTTGTGGCATTTGCCAAACACGCTAATATTGCGTTATTTATAAGCCAAAATGCCAAGCAAGTGCTTGGCATTTTTCGTTATTTAATCAGTTACAGCTGTCAAAAACGATACTCAAAACTGCTAAATAGCGTGGCATTGGTATCATTTTCTTGAACTTCAAACTCCGATCTCGATACTGTTCCACCTAAGCTCCACATGCCTTTCCACACTGGCATACGGTAAGAAAGCTCCAGCATCAATAAATCTTCTTTTGGCGGTTGTGGCGCCCAAGTGTTTGCCACATTGGAGCCATCTTTATTCAGCTTCGCATAACGCAGCAACGAGGTAAAACCACGGCTATTATTAAACTGGCCAACTAATCCAACCACAAACACTTGTGCATCGCTATCATAGGTAGAACCCAAAGCACGACCATAGTAGCGAGCACCACTCAGATAGACAGGATCCTCATAGAAACAATTGGCACTATCACCATCGCATTTTACATAGGTGTCCGAATATTCCATGAACAACTTAAACTGCTTACCCGATGTGCCAAAATGGGTATCAATACCCCAAAGTGAGCCGCAGTCACTACCATTTTCACAACTATGTTCGAGATATAATCCAACGGGGATATCCTGCAAAGTATCGGCATAACGCATATCAATACTTTGAGTTCTATGGCCTGCATCGCGGCGCTCATTCGGCGCACAATCATTTGTACCATCGATACAAACAGCATTACTCGCAACCGAATCCCACCAAGAGTCAAAGTTACAATCTTGACCCTCACCACAAAATAAAGTCGACCAAGACAATCCCACTTCTAACTGTTTAATCGGTCTTGCACTTAAGCGCATATCCCACTCAGCCGTCTTAGGCACAGCACGATCCACTTCAGTTAAGCTAAATCCAGTTTTAAAGGTCCAAGGGCCAATCCAAGATAACCAAGGTGTTTCAAAAGCCGCGGCATTGTTACGGCTCAAGGTTAACGATGACATAGGGCGGGCGTTATTAGAACGATGTATAGCCGAGTCAAACCCCGGTCCCCACCACTGCTCAACCGCGCCTAAGGTTGCGATCCAATTGCCAAAAATGATGGCAAAATAAGACTCATCAAGGCGGAAGTTTTTATTATCTTGCGGATCATAGGTTTCTGCCACAGTCGCCTTATAAGCAACACGCGATCCTAAATACTCGTAGGAGCCTAGCACTTCACCTTTCTCGCGATAGTCAGAACCATAATGTTGAAAGCGAGCAGGATCAGATGCTGCCGATACTTTTATCCGTGCATTACCACGATTATCGACAGCATTTTGATAATAAAAATTAACCCGTGCAAAGGCTTGTACTAAAGAGGGAGAAAGCAGCTCAGGCTCAATTTTCGCTAAATCACCACCAATGCCTGACCACATCAATGGATAAGTATTCACAGGCACAGTGATCACACCCGCATCAGCAAGTGCTTGAATGTCAGCTCTAAGATAAATATCAGAGGCATCGACCCAAGGTGCAGCAGCAAGCATTGAAGAAAAAAACAGGCCAGAGGCAATGCTAGTAGCAAGGATCGTGGGGGAAAAAAAAGCCTTCATAACATCCTTTTAAGTATCATCACAAGGCAACAATGCCTCAAAGTTAACACAAAACTCCTACGTAAAAACTATCTAGTTCGCAGGTAAAATCTAGGGTTTAACCAACTTAAGCTTTGCCGCCAATGCAGCCGTTACTTCAGGGTGAACAAACTGGCTCACATCGCCACCATGCAAAGCGACTTCCTTTACTAAGGTTGAAGAGATAAATGAGTTTTCCTCGGCAGGCGTTAAAAACACGCTTTCCAGATCAGGGCTCAATCTGCGATTCATATTTGCTAATTGGAATTCATATTCAAAGTCGGATACCGCGCGTAACCCACGCACAAGTACACTGGCCTTTTGCTCCTTGGCAAAATCCACTAGCAACCCCGAAAACCCCACCACCTCGACATTATCCAAATGAGCAGTCACCCGATTGACCAATTCAACTCGCTCTTCAAGGGTGAATCTAGGCTGCTTGGAAGGATTAGCCGCAATGCCAATCACCACATGTTTAAACAGTTTAGCCGCACGCTCAATCAAGTCGGCATGACCATTGGTGATAGGATCAAATGTCCCTGGGTAAATTGCTCTTGTATGCACTTTGCTGACTCAACTCACATGGATGCCAAAAATCATTGCTCGCCAGTCTACTCGTTTTAGCCAAGCGAGTGAATAATCGCAGCAAAAACGACTTTAAATACCGATAAAAAACTTAAAAATAAGCAAGAACGCTATTGATTAAGCCCATGTAAAGGCACGAACAGGTATAATGTTGCACGAAATTAAAACCGACCACATACAATGTTGCTCCCCTATTTAACGATATACACTGAGCAGTGTTAGGTTTAAAAACGACGTTTGAAGACACGCAGAAGAGCATATATGAAGAAAATCGCGATTTTTTGCCATAACTTTTTCTCCAACGGCACAGTGAAAGTCGCCTTGTCGCAGGCAGAAGTGTTACAGGAAGCAGGACAAGATGTGCATTTGTTTGTGTTTCACAAGGAAGGCGATTTTATACCTCCGCAAAATGTGACTATTCATTATCTGTTTGAAGCAGGTCAAAAACCTTCGCTACAGGAGCAGATACAACAACTCAAAGCTAAAGTGAGCGCCGCCGAAAAAACGGGCAAGTTTTCACTCTTTCTAAGTAATTCAACTGACTGCGATGTTGTTGTTTCCGGCTGTCATTTCGATCCTTGCTACTACTTCTGTCATTGTGCGTTAAAACAAGAGTTATTGATGGAGTTAAAACGCGGTCCAGTACACTTCTGGCGCAGATGGAAAAAAGCCAAGGCTCTGATCGGCAAAAAAATCATCACAGTCTCAAATGGTATTGCCGACGAACTCAGAGCCACTTCTTGGTTAAAACCCCAGAGCGTGCAAACCATCTACAACCCTTTTCGCTTAGAAGAAATAAAAATTAAGACTCAAGAAGTTATCGCCGAAATTCCCAATGAGCCTTATATGATCCATGTGGGTAGAGTCACTCGTCAAAAGCGCCATGACATTCTCTTCAAAGCATTGAGGGATATGCCGACAGCACCTAAACTCGTGCTTCTCTGTAATCGACCAAATAAAGCGCGTAAATTAGCCAAAAAATACGGTGTTGAGCACCGAATTATCACACCCGGTTTTCAACATAATCCCTATGCTTGGATTGCCAACGCAGAATTAATGCTACTGAGCTCAGATTTTGAAGGCTTGCCAACGGTAGTCATTGAGTCATTGGCCTGTGGCACCCCCGTCGTAAGCACTGACTGCCCTCACGGCCCGAATGAAATCCTTACCGGACATTTAGCTAAATATTTGGTCCCCGTTCGCCAACCTGCATTGTTGGCACAAAAGGCTCTGGAATGTCTGGCATCGCCTCCATCGCTTGAAGACCTTGCTATTCTTAAAGCCGTAGATAGTCAAAATATTGCAAAGCAATATTTGAACTTAGCCGAATAAATATCTTTAATACGGTAAAAAGTAGAAACTCTATTGAATATAAGTAGAGTTTCTACTTAACCTCCAACACCCGTTACACTCTGATACAGTATGAAAGCTCGTTTTAATTGGATTAAAAAACACAAGATGTTAACAAATGCATCAAACAAAGAGTAATAACACACAGAAATACAATACATTTAGCCTGTATAATTACTATTATTGAACATCGATAAAACAGTTTATTATAAGGTTAACCATTCTGTATTTATGAATAAATAAATTCATTGATAGTCTATTTGAAAAATATCAAAATACTTCCCATCAAATAATTCTGCCTAAGTAGAATTAGCAATAAATGATTTTTTGGGGTAGTAATGAGTAAGCTTAAAGTGGCTTTATTAGTTGATGAGTACTTTGGTGGTACAGGCACAGTGTATGGTGGATACGGTTTTCTAGCACGCCACTTAATCGCCAAACACTTACCCAACGAAAATATTGAAGTAGAAGTGCTGATAAAAAAAGACTGCAGCAAGCAAAGATTAATACCTCGTCGCTATATGATCGATGGCATTAAAGTTTATCGCTTAGCTGCTAAGTTTATGGATTTCCTTAATATTAGGTTTCTGAAAAAGAAGAATTACGATATATTTCTGTCAATAGAAATGACAACCCACTCATATCGCATTCTAAAAACCATTCCCAATATTGATAAAAAACTCCTATTTTGGGTTCAAGATCCAAGACCTGATTATGAATGGGATGAAATTAATACCGTAAAACTTTTCCCTGAGAAAAGTTATTGGGACAGTAATATTTATCAGTTTGTTCATGACCTTTGGGCGGCAGGGAAAGTCTCATTTATTTCTCAGGCACGCTTTTTAGATCGTAAAGCCAGAGATCTCTACAATCTCGATGATAAAACAGAAATCAAATATTTACCCAATCCTATCGAGATCGATCATAATTTCGATGTAGAAGCACACCCGAAGAAAAATCACATTATCTTTCTGGGACGAATTGAGTCAGTCAAACGTGGTTGGTTATTTTGCGAGATAGCTAAACTGATGCCTGAATATGAATTTTTCATGCTAGGTCAGTCATTTAGGCAGTCAAAGAAAAATCAGTCCATCATGAATGACTACCTAAATATTCCCAACCTACATTTTGTAGGGCATGTAGAAGGCGATCGAAAAAACCAGCTAATCAAAGATGCTAAAATTTTAGTCAACACTTCAATTCACGAAGCTCTACCAATTTCTTTCTTAGAAGCGTTATCTTATGGCACCCTTCTCGTCAGTTGCCGTGACCCCGACGAGCTGACGAGTCAATTTGGCGTATTTACAGGTACAGTGCTCGGAGATGGTTTTGATAAAGTCGATTTATTTGTCGATGGTATACGCCATCTGATGGAAAACGAACAACTAAGACAAGAACTCGCGGTTAAGGCAGTTGACTACATCAAAGCAAACCACAGTATTGAAGATTTCCAGAAAAATATGCAAGAAATCATCTTTAAACTGGTTGAAGAAACGAAACTGCAAGGCTAACAAAATGGGCCGATATTTCAATATCGGCCCATAAGTAACGACAACTAGCTAAAACAACTTCCAATAACCTAGCTTGCGCCGCATCTTAAAATGGCGCAACAAGTTCAATGGTTTAGGTTTTAGCCAATCTGTGCCTTTATCAATCAAAGCATCTGTTGCGGCTAAAACTCGCTGGCTAGATTGACCATCGCCCGTAGGGTGAATTTGATTGCAATAATCATGGATGTGCGCCATCAAATCATCAGGACGACTCAGTGCTCGCGTTAATGCAGATTCAATATCCTCAACCCGACTGATATCGATTAAATGATCTTTCGGTGACTGATTTTTAAAGGTCACCACTGGTTTTCGCTGCATTAAAAACATCAACAGAATCGATGAAGTGTCACACAACATCACATCCCCCGCCTGCAGCAAAGGGATCACATTATCAGTTTCAACAAACTGTAAATTCTCGTTTTCTAAAGCCTTGTACTGCTCAACAATCTTAGGATTCATCTTTGGATGAAATTGCACTAACCAGCGCCATTGGCTCTTTTGCGACAGGGCTTTAATCTGCTCAAATACCACAGGTGCGCAGGTCAAACTTGGGGAAAATGTTGAGCAAAAGAGTACTACAGGCCTTGGGTCATCAGCTTTGATATAAGGATTATCTTTATTCTCAAGAAATAGGGGGTCGAGCGCAGGCCATCCCGTTTCAACGACAGTAAAAGTACCAAACTTTTTCTCTAGTTTCAGAAAGGGCAGAGTCGTCGCAGGGCCTTGGGTACAATACAAATCAAAACAATCTCTGATTTCGAAGTGATCTTCTCGGCCCTTATGATTCATTTTACCCGCATTAAATCCATGGAATACGCCCACTTTAACCCCAGGAATAAAATGAGGGACAACGTTCCCAGGCACGAATACCGCATCTGGTTTCCACGCTTTCACAGCATCGATGCTCTGCAAGCGCAGTTCATCGGTTTTTAAAAACTTAGGATCGACCTCATTTCCCTCTAAGAACCAGCTAACCTCATCACCTCTTTCCAAAATGACTTGTTGAAGTGGCCTTAACATCGCATAGGAATAGTTTTGCGCTATGTAAAATAAATAACGTCTTTTGGCTTGTTTGGCTTCTTCCACAAGCATGCTCCTAAAACACAAACGGATAAATTATTTTGCCAACGCTAAATATTGTTCGGCAATTAAGGTCGCATCGACTTTGGCCAAAATCTCAACCTGCTCGAGGGATGGCGGCAAGCTAACAACCTCGTCTATCATTTTAGCTAACGCTTTGGGATCACGACGCGGCACGAGATAAGGCACTAAATTTCCGGTTAAAATCTCACTGGGTCCATGTGGGCAATCAGTGCTCACAACAGGAGTCCCACAAGCTAAAGATTCAATCAAGACTGTCGGTAAACCTTCAAAATCAGAGCTGAGCACTAATGCCTTAGCCTGCTTAATCCATGGAAAAGGATTACTTTGAAAACCGGGAATAATTAATCGCTTTTCAATACCAAACTTTTTCGCTGCTTTTATCGCTTTTTTGTGGTTATGACACAAGAGAACGACAGGAAGTTGATTTTGCGTGAGCTTGAGGGCTTCAAACAGCACATCATGGCGCTTTTGCTTAGCAAAGCGACCGACATGAATAAGATAATCTCCCTGAGGGATTTGCGGATTATCTTGCTGTGATTGAGATGTGATTTCGTTAAATTCAAATGGATTATAGATAGTTTGCATAGATGCTGGATGCAAACGACCTTTATCTTTAATCTCCTTTGCTATGCCATTTGAGACAGTAATCAAATGCTGGCCATTGAGCGCTTTTTTGGATTTTAGCTTCTTGAAATAAGCAAACGGTCCCAGTTTAAATTGGCGGCTCAACTCTTCTTCTACAGAAGAATGGACTATGACATAAAGCGGTGAAACACCAGTTTTGGTCATCATTAAATTGGTTTTATCTAAATTTGATAAAAACAAATCAAACTTGCCCACTTGAGATTCAATTTCCGCGATTTTTGCGCTGAGTTTGTTAACCGAAGCATTCAATCGCCCAAAATGGTCGAAATCTTTATCCTTAGGGACAAAACATTGATGAATGGGTAAGTCATCTGGGATTTCATAATAGCGATTATCTTCCATGACTAAAAAATGCGGCTCATGCCCTAAGCGAATAAATTGCTTGGCTAAGGTAATCATGACCTTTTCGGCTCCGCCACCCGCTAAACTGTCAATGGCAATGGCTATCCGCATGATTTATCTCCTAAACGATATTCTGAATACCCACCGCTAATGCAGCGATATTTCAAGAGTGCTGAACAAGAATGCACGATACTAACAAGCCTTAACTGAGTGTCTGCTGAACCACTAACTCAAACTTCTCAATCACGGCTTCAACACTGATCAAAGCCATCAAATGCTCGCCTTTGGCGCGAGTGCCCCACTTAACTTCGCCGCTATGTTGGGATGCTATCGCCTCATCATAGGCGCTCGCCACATATTGCTGCGATAAATACGGACCTGTGCGCCCAGGATTGGAATGGGCATATAAACCGATCACCGGAGTACCTTGGGTCACCGCCATATGCGCAGGGCCCGTATCAGGCGCTAACACTAAACTGGCGCGTTTTAGCAGCGCCAATAATTGCGTCAGACTGGTTTTGCCCACTAAATTATCGATTTTAGAGGGACAAGCCTGCAAAATTTGCTCTGCTAAATCCTTCTCAAGTTGAGTTGGGCCACCGCAAAGCATGACTCTAAATCCTTTCGCAATCGCATGGCTCGCAACGGCGGCATAGCGCTCTGGTAACCAGTTACGTTCTGCCTTACTGGCTGCAGCGCAAATGATAAAGACTTTTTCATTGTCTTTAATCTGCGTCTGGGCAAATTCAGTATCCGCAATTGGCACAGGCATATGCCATTGAGGAGTGAGATCGTTAACGCCAATCGCCTTAGCGAATCCCATAAATCCTTCGAGCACATGGGGCTTGGCCAAGGGCTCCACCCTGTGATTTGTCACTAGCCACTGACCTTCTTTGGCGCGGGCACGATCGAAGCCTATGCGCACCTTTGCCGAAATGGCTAATGAAACCAAGGTAGCACGTAGCGCAACCTGCATATGCAGCAGCACGTCAAAACGTCGGCCTTTTAAGGCCTTACGCAAATTAAAATAGCTGCGCCATCCTTGAGATTTATCGAAAATAACAAACTCAATGCCGGGTAAATGCTTCAACAATTGATATTCGAGTTTACCGATCACCCATGTGATTTTGAGCTCGGGGTATTGCCGCTGAATCGCCTGCACCATAGCCACGGCATGACAGACGTCACCGATAGCGGATAAGCGAAGCAAACAAAGAGAATTCATGGTATTGGGATTTAAACTCATTGGGATTGAAGCTAAAAGCTCTTAAGGTTATTTGGCGCAAGCTAAGGATCTTAATGTAGAATGGCCCTAGGTGCCACGCTTAAGTCAACAAATCTCCGATGAATGCTCAGATACAGCTCATAAAAACAGCCCAAGGTCACATTGCAGTTTGCCAAGATACGCCAACAGATATCGATCCCGCGTGGTTCTCGGTGGATTTTTGGCGGGCTAAAAATGCTGTCGTCGGTTCATCCAAAGGCCGCTACACCACTTGGTTTGTGGCATTTGAGCACAGTCATTGGGTATTGCGTCATTATTGGCGTGGCGGCTTAATGGAGAAATTCAGCAAAGATGCTTACGTTTATACTGGCCTCGAAAATACCCGCGCCATGGGTGAGTTACGCTTATTAGACGTTTTGTATCGCGAAGATTTTGCTGTACCTAAACCGATTGCCGCCAACATAGTGCGCGATGGATTATTTTACCGCGCCGATATTATTATCGAACGGGTCGAAGGCGCCGAAGATTTAGTCGCTAAACTCGGCAAAGGGGTCATGAGCACTGAGCAATGGCAAGCATTAGGGGCTTGCATCGCCCATTTCCACCAGCGTGGTGTGTACCACGCCGATCTCAATGCCAAGAATATTCTGTTCCAGCCCGCGCAAACAGAACCCTTAACGCCAGAGCGGTTTTATCTTATCGATTTCGACCGCGGCGAGTTAAAAACACCTAGCCCACAATGGCAGCAATCGAATCTAGACAGACTGTTACGTTCCTTTAATAAAGAACAAGCCAAGCTACCAAACCTTGCCTTCACCGCTGATAACTGGTCATCACTGATGCAGGGCTACCAAACGGCAATGCAAAGCGCCTGATCCACCTAACAAATTATCCCGTTGAATTAAGCCTTTATGAGGGATTGCGCTAAAGCAAATTGTCGTTGTAAGGCACCACGATTAGCCTCAACCACAGCCAATCCCGCGTTCACCGCCTGCAGGCGTAACTCAGGTTTAGCAAAATACTCAATCAAGTTAGCGGCAAGTTCATCCGCCGAAGCGACAACCCTTAGCCCACCAGCATCCGCCAACATCTGCGTAATTTGAGCAAAGTCCCAATGGTTCGGCCCCACCATAACAGGCACGCCCATAGCAACAGGCTCCAAGGGATTATGACCACCGTTAGTGATCAGCGTGCCACCGACAAAAGCTTGATCCGCCGCGCCATAAAAGGTCAGAAGTTCACCCATGGTATCGCCCACTAGCACTTGTGTCGTGGCCGCCACAGGAAAATTACCGCTGCGGCGAACAGATTCAAAACCTTGGCTGGCAACAAACTCAGCAACGGCAGAAAACTGCTCAGGATGACGCGGTGCAATAATCAGCAAGGCATCGGGCCACTGAGCCAATAATTGCCTATGGGCGATGAGCATGGCGTCAAATTCTCCAGGATGCACACTGCCTGCGACCCAAATCGGCGAGGTTTTACGCCCCCAAGTCTGACGCAACAGCTTGGCATTGGCTAAACGCTCAGGCGTAATACTGAGATCAAACTTCAAGCTACCGCATACTGTCACTCTGTCCGGCGATACACCTAACTCGATAAAACGCTGCGCTTCTACTTGAGTCTGCACCGCAATAACATCGAGTCGTTGCAACATAGGTCGACTGAGTTTAGGGCGCTTAGCATATTGCGCCGCCGACTTGGCCGACAGGCGGGCATTCGCTAACATCAAGCGCACACCGCGTTTGGCAGCAACAGCAACTAAGTTAGGCCACAGCTCAGTTTCCATAATCACACACCACTTAGGCGAGACTTGGCACAAGAAACGCCTCACGCACCAAGGTAAGTCAAAGGGCAAATAACAATGCTGCACTGAGTCACCAAAGGCTTTGCGCACTTCTGCAGACCCTGTTGGGCTGGTTGTGGTAACCGTAATGCTTAGCTCAGGGTGTGATTGCATAATCAAACGGATCAATGGGATTGCCGCGAGCGTTTCGCCCATAGACACAGAATGGACCAGTAAATCCGTCGATTTAAGTCGGGTTAATCCAAAACGCTCCCCCCAACGACCGCGGTAATCAGGGCTTTTAATAGTACGAAATGCTAAATAGACGACTAGCAAAGGGGATAATAAATATAAGATCGTGGAATAGAGAAAACGATTCATTAAAAACGTGCTTATGAGTTTTGCCTGATGAATAGCGGCAATGTTAGCATATGCACCAAATTAGGGATAATTTACCAGCAGTTCGGCGGTCGTTGGTTAGCTTTCTTTGATCAATTATGTGGCGTTCACTAGCAATTTGGATAACTTATGAAAACCCGCGACAAAATAATCTATGCCAGTCTTGAACTGTTCAACGAGCATGGCGAAAGAAACATCACCACCAATCACATTGCTGCTCACTTAAATATGAGTCCCGGGAATCTTTATTACCATTTTCGCAATAAAGAAGACATTATCCGCTGTATTTTCAGTCTATATGAGAATCATCTCGAATCGGGTTTCCAACCCTATGAAGATAAGCAAGTGGATGTAGAACTGTTAATCGGCTACTTCGATGCTATGTTCTATACCTTGTGGCAATTCCGCTTTATGTACGCCAATCTTGCGGATATTCTCGCCCGCGATGGAGAACTAAAAAAACGCTATTTGCACGCACAGCAGCAAGTCTTAACGCGTTCAAGCCATGTGCTGCATAAACTCACACAAGATGGATTTCTGTGTGTCGATGCTGACAAAATCACGCCACTGGCGGATACCATTAAGATGATCGTCAGCTTTTGGATTGGTTATCAACTCACACAATCCAGCACGTCAACCATTACTAAAGCGACACTTTATGAAGGCGTTTTAAGGGTGCTGATGATTTTCAAAGCCTATGCAACCCCGACTTCCGTTGCGACTTTTACTCGCCTAGAGCAACATTACCACGCGCTAGCGAGTCAAGAATCCCTATAACATCATCCCAAACGCCTATGTTGGGAACTCGCATTCGGAACTAAACTCAAAGCAATTATAGTACTGAGTGCGAACCCGTTTTCGCTCTACAACGCTTAAAAGAATACTCAGTCAAACAGTGGCAAACTTATGTTGCACATTAGTTTTTATAATGTAAAAACCACTTTAGCCCTAAACTAGTTTATCTTGCGAACCTGCATGAAAAAAAGGCTGTAGGCCGATTAGGTTTAGAGTTAGAATGCCGCCACTCCCAAAATCAGAATAAAGTTAACTAAGGAGATATCAGGTGGCCTCTACCTCATTCTACGCACAGATTAATCAACAGCTTGCAGACATCAAAGCCGAAGGCTTATATAAAAGCGAGCGTGTTATTGCCTCACCACAACAGACTGCCATTCAAGTTAATCACCAAGAAGTTGTTAACTTTTGCGCGAATAATTACCTAGGCCTAGCGAATCACCCCGAGCTAATCAAAGCCGCCCAACAGGGTTTAGACAGCCACGGCTTTGGTATGGCATCAGTACGTTTTATTTGCGGTACCCAAGACATACATAAAAAGCTAGAAGCTAGCCTGAGCGAATTCCTCGGCACTGAAGACACCATTCTTTACTCTTCATGTTTTGATGCGAACGCAGGTCTATTCGAAACCTTGTTAGATGCAGAAGACGCGATTATTTCCGATGCGCTAAACCATGCTTCTATCATTGACGGTGTACGTTTATGTAAAGCGAAGCGTTTCCGTTATGCCAACAACGACATGGCCGATTTAGAAACTCAGCTGATCGCCGCGAAAGCCGCTGGCGCCCGTAACATCTTGATCGCCACCGATGGCGTATTCTCCATGGACGGCGTGATTGCTAACCTGCAAGGCGTATGTGATTTAGCCGATAAATACGGCGCACTGGTGATGGTCGATGACTCTCACGCGGTAGGTTTTATCGGCGCGAACGGCCGTGGCACGCACGAATATTGCAATGTGATGGACAGAGTCGACATCATCACAGGCACCTTAGGCAAAGCCTTAGGCGGCGCATCGGGCGGTTTCACTTCGGGTAAAAAAGAAGTCATCGACTGGTTACGCCAGCGTTCACGTCCTTACCTGTTCTCTAACTCATTAGCGCCATCAATCGTGACTGCATCTATCCATGTGTTAGAAATGCTCAAATCAGGCCAAGCCCTGCGCGAAGCCGTATGGGAAAACAGCCGTTATTTCCGTGAGCAAATGTCAGCAGCAGGCTTTACCTTAGGCGGCGCCGACCACGCGATTATCCCTGTGATGATTGGTGATGCGAAACTGGCGGGCGACTTTGCTAACCGCTTATTAGCAGAACATATTTATGTTATTGGCTTCTCGTTCCCAGTCGTTCCTAAGGGACAAGCCCGTATCCGTACGCAAATGTCAGCGGCACATACCCGTGAGCAACTCGACAAAGCGATCACCGCCTTTACCCGTATTGCCAAAGAAATGGGCATTATTTAGGACTTAAGACAATGAAAGCACTAAGCAAGTTAAAAGCCGAAAAAGGTATTTGGTTAGTCGATGCGCCTAAGCCAGTGATGGGCCACAACGATCTGCTGATCAAAATTAAAAAAACTGCGATTTGTGGCACCGACATGCACATCTACAACTGGGACGAATGGTCACAAAAAACCATTCCAGTCCCCATGGTTGTTGGTCATGAATATGTAGGCGAAGTGGTTGATATCGGTCAAGAAGTTCGTGGTTTTAAGATAGGCGACCGCGTGTCTGGCGAAGGCCATATCACCTGCGGCCACTGCCGTAACTGCCGCGCAGGCCGCACCCATTTATGCCGTAACACCTCTGGCGTGGGTGTCAATCGTGAAGGTTCATTTGCAGAATACTTAGTTATCCCCGCCTTTAACGCCTTTAAAATCCCTGATGATATCAGCGATGATTTAGCCTCAATCTTTGACCCGTTTGGTAACGCTGTGCACACAGCATTATCCTTCGATTTAGTCGGTGAAGACGTGTTGATCACAGGCGCAGGTCCCATCGGCATCATGGCGGCAGCAGTATGTCGTCACGTAGGTGCTCGCCATGTGGTGATCACCGACGTCAACGAATACCGCTTAGAGCTGGCCCGTAAAATGGGCGCCACGCGCGCTGTGAACGTGTCAAAAGAAAACCTAAAAGACGTGATGAAAGAACTGGGCATGACCGAAGGTTTCGACGTTGGATTAGAAATGTCTGGCGTACCATCGGCCTTCCACGCCATGTTAGATACCATGAACCACGGCGGCAAAGTCGCTATGCTCGGTATTCCAAGTGGTGAAATGGCCATCGACTGGAGCAAAGTGATCTTCAAAGGTTTGGTCATTAAAGGCATCTACGGCCGTGAAATGTTCGAAACTTGGTACAAGATGGCCAGTCTTATCCAATCAGGCTTAGATATTTCACCTATCATCACTCACCACTTCAAGATTGATGATTTCCAACAAGGTTTCGACGCTATGGGCTCGGGCCAATCGGGTAAAGTGATCCTCAGCTGGGATTAATCCTCCAGAGCATTACCTAGATAGGGGCTGTACACTCGCAGCCCCTTGTTGCACACTTATCCCATCTTGATTTCCATCTCTTAGCTTTGTCAGGTTTTATTATGTCTTCCTTTAAACACTTAAGCGTTAATCAATTGCTGCAAATGACCGAAGCACAGCCAGTGCAAATCGTCGATATCCGCGATGGCAATAGCTTCACCAACGGCCATATTGCAGGTGCAACTAACCTGAATAACGAAAACCTAGCGCAATTTATTAGCCAAGCCGATATGGATAGCCCACTCGTGGTGGTTTGTTATCACGGCATGAGCAGCCAAAATGCGGCGCAATATTTATGCGAACAAGGTTTTGATGACGTTTACAGCCTAGACGGTGGCTATAGCGCTTGGCATGAGGCGAATGCATGATAGAAATTGGCAGACTCCCCAACAGCAGAGCCGCGCAGGCATTTGTCGATTACCTCAAAGGGGAAGACATTGACTGCCAAATTGAGCCGCTGGAGCAAGGCGTCGCCATTCTGGTTATCCATGACAAAGATGTGGAGCAAGCACGCAAAGAGTTTGCCCACTTTATTGCTCACCCTTACGACAATAAATATCTGCAAGCCTCATGGGAACACGGCGATACCCAAACCAAACTCGATTATGGTGCCCCTTCGCTGCAGTTGTTCACCCAATTTATTACTGGCGCAGGCCCAGTCACGCTGATCGTATTTGCGGTTTGCGTACTCATTTTTGCGGCGATGAACTTAGGATTCGCCAACCAAACCTACGAAGCACTGTCCTATTTTGGGGCAGTACCTCATTCTGAGTTCAGCCAGTTCTGGCGTGTTTTTACACCGAGCCTGCTGCATTTTTCAGCCATGCACGTCATCTTTAATTTGCTCTGGTGGTGGTATTTAGGCGGTAAAATCGAAACCCGTATCGGTACTGCACCATTACTCATCCTGCTGTTTGTCGCAGGAACTCTGCCAAACGTTATCCAATATTATGTCGGTGGACCTAACTTTGGCGGGCTGTCCGGCGTTGTGTATGCAGTGGTGGGTTACACTTGGATCATGGGTATACGTAAACCCGCAGCAGGAATAGATTTCCCACCATCATATATGGGCTTTATGATGATATGGTTGGCATTGGGATTCACAGATATTCTAGGGGTTTCGGTTGCTAATGGTGCCCACATTGGCGGCTTACTCATAGGTTTAGCCCAAGGTTTATTTGATAGCCGCAAATCCTCGAGCTCAATCTAATAACTCAATCTAATATTGTGAACCAAGATAAATCCTGAAATTTATCTTGGTTCAATGACTCGATTGACTCCTCTACAAACCGCTCAAACTAACTCTGATCAGTCATTTCTAGTAGCTTAACGACTAGCTTCTCGATGCCTGAATGCGCTTCAGCAATATTACCAGCCAACATATAAGCGGGAGTGCTGACAATCCGATTTGCTTCATCCACAACTATCTCATGTACTGTCGCAACTTGATGCTCACCGCCCATCAAATTAAACGCTGCGACAGTATCGCTATCATTACCAATAGTACCTTTTACACCGTGGGGATATAAACGCGGGATCATCATAGGAGCAATACAGATAAAACCAACGGGCTTTTTCGCCAGAATGAACTCATTGATAAAATCAGTCACCAGCGGTTCCACTTCACACTCACTGCCATTCGTCGCAAAATTACACAGATTTTTCGCCGCACCAAAGCCACCGGGAATGATCAAGGCATCAAATTCGGCGATATCTAATTCTGTGGTCGCTTTGACTTCGCCACGGGCGATACGCGCCGACTCCACCAGCACGTTACGACTTGCAGCAGCATCGACCTCACCAGTGAGATGATCTACCACATGCATCTGTTTGATATCAGGTGCAAAACACTGGTAGTGAGCCCCTGATCGGGATACGCATAAAAGCGTTAAAACCGATTCATGTATCTCTGTTCCATCGAAAACACCACATCCACTCAGTAACACTGCGACTTTTTTCATTAAAAATATCCTTCTTATGTCATTAAGTTTTAACAAACCATAAACAAACTAGTTGATCTGATTAAAAATCGTGCTAACTTAATTCGTCGAATCTGACGAGTGCCGAAAATTAAGCCAATCCTTAGATGTATTTTACGGAGTCAATAAAAAATCCACAAATTGGGAAGATTTTTTAAGAAACAGTATTGAACTCACACAAATCTTTTATAAACATAAAAAACAACAACTTAAAAAAATCGCACTAAGCCGTAATCATCGCCATTATTCTCAGTTGACTTTTTCACTCACAGACTTATCCACAGGCTGAGAGTCATTTTGCCATGGCTGAAATAGTGCTTCTGTGGCATGCTTAGCGCCATCTAAGTCATCGATAAACGAAAAATACCTATGCCAACCGTCGCTAAAAACCCACTTGTGCTTGTGGATGGATCTTCTTATTTGTATCGCGCCTATTATGCGCCTCCTCACCTGACAAACTCAAAGGGCGAAGCAACGGGTGCCGTTTATGGCGTAGTGAATATGTTACGCAGCTTGTTGACACGTTATCAACCAAGCCATATCGCAGTAGTGTTCGATGCCAAGGGAAAAACCTTCCGCAATGACATGTACAGCGAATACAAAGCACAGCGCCCACCTATGCCTGATGATCTACGTTCTCAAATCGAACCCTTGCATCGCATTATTCGCGCACTAGGTTTACCACTGATTTCAATTTCCGGCGTCGAAGCCGATGACGTGATCGGTACTATTGCCCGCCAAGCCAGCTTAGAAAACCGTGCCGTGCTTATCAGCACAGGCGATAAAGACATGGCGCAATTAGTGGATGAGAACGTTACGCTCATCAACACCATGACAGACACCATAATGGGCCCAGAAGAAGTCGTCACTAAATTTGGTGTCGGTCCAGACCGTATCATAGATTTACTCGCGCTGATGGGCGACAAGGCTGACAATATTCCAGGCTTACCCGGCGTAGGTGAGAAAACGGCGCTCGCTATGCTCACGGGAGCCGGCAGTGTGAGTAACTTATTAGCGGAACCCGAAAAAGTCGCCGAGCTCGGCTTTAGAGGTTCTAAAACTATGGCGGCAAAGATCATTGAAAATGCCGACATGCTCAAGCTTTCTTACGAACTCGCCACCATCAAAACCGATGTCGAACTTGAGCAAGATTGGCACGAACTTACCATCATGCCAGCAGACAAAGATGAACTGATAAAATGCTACGGCGAGATGGAGTTTAAACGTTGGTTAGCCGAAGTCTTAGATAATAAAATGACGGCAAATACCTCAATTGATGCGGCATCCACAGAAACACAAGAAGACTCATCTCCTGTCGAAGCGATTGAAACCCAGTACGACTGCATTCTCACCGAAACCGAATTAGACACTTGGATTGCTAAGCTTAAACAAGCCGACTTAATGGCAGTCGATACTGAGACCACCAGCTTAGATTACATGGTGGCCGAATTAGTCGGGATTTCCTTCGCCGTTGAGACAGGAAAAGCCGCTTATCTTCCTTTGACCCACGATTACGTTGGTGCACCGACTCAAATCGATAAAACTGTGGCGTTAAAAAAACTGCGTCCACTGCTTGAGGATCCAAAGATCAAGAAAGTCGGTCAAAATCTTAAGTACGACATCAGTATCTTAGCCAATGCAGGGATCAAACTACAGGGCGTCGCTTTCGACACTATGCTCGAATCCTATGTCTTCAACTCAGTGGCTTCGCGCCATGATATGGATGGCTTAGCGCTCAAGTACTTAGGCCATAAGAATATCAGCTTTGAAGAAATTGCTGGCAAAGGTACAAAACAGCTGACCTTCAACCAAATTCCACTGGAAACGGCTGCGCCTTATGCGGCCGAAGATGCCGACATCACACTGCGTTTACACCAACATTTATGGCCAAGACTCGAGAAAGAAGCCGAACTTGCCGCCATGTTTACCGAAGTCGAATTACCGCTAATCCAAGTGTTGTCGGACATTGAACGTCAAGGGGTATTAATCGACAGTATGTTACTCGGCCAACAGAGCGATGAGCTGGCGCGTAAAATCGATACCTTAGAAGAAAAAGCCTACGACATTGCCGGTGAAAAATTCAATCTTGGTTCACCTAAGCAACTGCAAGTATTGTTTTATGAAAAACTAGGTTATCCGATCACCAAAAAGACCCCAAAGGGTGCGCCATCGACCGCGGAAGAAGTATTAGTCGAATTAGCCTTAGATTTCCCACTGCCAAAGGTGATCCTCGAGCATCGAAGTCTATCTAAGTTAAAGAGTACTTACACCGATAAGCTGCCACTGATGGTCAACGCCAAAACAGGTCGCGTACACACTAGCTATCATCAAGCTAATGCGGCAACAGGTCGCTTATCGTCAAGCGAACCTAACCTGCAGAATATTCCGATTCGCACCGAAGAAGGTCGCCGTATTCGCCAAGCCTTTATCGCCCCAGCAGGCCGTAAAATTTTGGCCGCCGACTACTCGCAAATCGAACTACGGATCATGGCCCATTTATCCCAAGATGCAGGCTTACTCAAAGCCTTCGCCGAGGGCAAAGACATTCATAGAGCCACTGCTGCAGAAGTATTTGGTACCGACTTTGATGAAGTCACCACAGAACAACGCCGCCGTGCCAAAGCGGTTAACTTCGGCTTAATTTATGGCATGTCAGCCTTTGGTTTGGCGCGTCAGCTTGATATCCCACGCCATGAAGCACAAACCTATATCGATACCTACTTTGCCCGTTATCCTGGCGTATTACGTTATATGGAAGAAACGCGGGCGGGTGCTGCTGACTTAGGTTATGTGTCGACTCTGTTTGGTCGTCGCCTCTACTTGCCCGAAATCCGTGATCGTAATGCGATGCGCCGCCAAGGTGCTGAACGTGCTGCGATTAACGCGCCAATGCAAGGTACGGCTGCCGACATCATCAAAAAGGCCATGATCAATATTGCCCAGTGGATCAAGACAGAAACCCAAGGCGAAATCACTATGATCATGCAGGTTCACGATGAATTAGTGTTTGAAGTCGATGCGGATAAAGCAGAGGCACTTAAAAAGACAATCTGCACCTTGATGGCGCAAGCAGCTAATCTCGATGTTGAACTGCTTGCCGAAGCGGGTATTGGTGATAACTGGGATGAAGCTCACTAATCTCAGCAATATCCAGAAGAACACTATCAATATGATTTAACTGCAAATAAAGCTAATCTGACTTCAATATTTTGAGCTCAGATTAGCTCTCTCCCGTCTTAATCGCCTCTAAGCACATCAATACTCAGTACCTTTTATCACCCATAACTAATTACAATGTCACAAAACAAATGAGAGCGTTAAGTTCGGCACAGCTTAGCCGGCAACATAATACATGACGAGCAGTCAAACAATCTTACCCATTGATCACTAGAGTTCATCGAAAAGACTGTCGCAATCATGGCTACTGACGGTTCCGCTTTGCTTCAATCACAAATTCACTTAAATAAGCTGTATATGTTCGAAAGTGTAATAACCGCTGTTCTCTCACGCGTACACCAAAATCTTAGGTCAGGATTAGAGTAAAAAATCAAATCTCAAATATTGATCACTTTTGTATATAAATTTCGAGTTTTCTCTTTAAATCAGCCAATTAACCATTTTCACTGAAATTTTAGGATCAATTTGAGATGCTTTTTCACTCACAACCTGAGATCAAGCGCACATAATTACCTCTTTTTTGAAAAAACTGTTTTCCATTTAAAGATAAATAGAGTAATATTCTCTGCGTAGGGTACAGAGGTTAAGATGTTCTATCTTTCAGACCTTTATTTCACTTATAGTGATGAGCCAAATTCTGGCGCCTCAGCAACTTGTTTGCTGAGGCTTTTTTTTGCTCTTTTTTCAGACTTTAAGTAAATTTTAGAGTATTTACTTTAATAAGGAATGAATTGGCTGTATGCTAGTTTCATTGAGAACCATTGAAGCTAATTTGATGGTGCTTGAGTCTTGTTGAATTTAGCTTCTCCCCAAAAGAGCTAATATTTTTGGCCGATGATAATATCATCGGCTATTTTTTTGCCTGAAATTAACGAAGAACCGATGGGAATGAGACTGAACAAAAGAGAAAAAATTGCAGTACAAACAAAGAGGAGGTATACACAGTCAAATTCTACCATGTACACCAAAACAGGCGATATTATTCAGCGTTATTCACTGCATCTAACTCATCAGTCAACCACTGTGGATGACACCATTCATTAAGAATTGCCAACACTTTAGGCTTACCAGTTCCTTTGAGTGATGAGAAAGGTTCAACTTGCACCCAGTCGCCAAACTCACTTAATGCGAGACGCACTTCATTTACGGTTTTCATCTTAGCACTTTGGGCTAATTTGTCTGATTTCGTTAGCAAAGCTAATACTGGAATTTCACTAGCAACTGCCCATTCAATCATCTGCATATCGAGATCTTTTAATGGATGACGAATATCCATCAAGACAACCACGCCACTTAAACAAGCGCGTTTTTGCAAATATTCACCTAATGCTTGCTGCCATTTATTTTTCAACGCAAGTGGGACTTGCGCAAAGCCATAACCAGGCAAGTCAACTAAACGACGCTGAGCATCTAACTCAAATACGTTAATTAGTTGAGTACGGCCCGGTGTTTTACTGGTTCTTGCTAAACTTTTTTGCTCAGTTAATGCATTGAGTGCACTAGACTTTCCAGCATTAGAGCGGCCAGCAAATGCAATCTCAACTCCAACATCGCCGGGCAGATATTGATCCAAATGTGCAATGTCAGGTGCACTGATTAAAAACTTTGCCCTACGAAAATCTATACGAGATTCAGTCACTATTTACTCCGAAATTTTTCTACGCAATACCATAATTTATGAAGAATTACTTACTTTCCCACGTTTTCGTGTAAAATATTACTCCGATCACATTAATCATATTTTACCACGCTTGCGGGTCACCCTAGTAAGCTCAGGATAATAATTTAACCAGAAGTTGGAACGCCATGAAAAAGCTAGCTCTTGCGCTGTCTGTTGTAATTGCCGCCATATCTTCACCTGCGATTGCTGAAGGTAATGCTGAAGCGGGAAAAACGAAAATCATTGTCTGTTCGGCCTGTCACGGTATGGACGGTAACAGTATGATCGATATGTACCCCAAAATTGCGGGCCAACACGCCACTTACCTCCAAAAGCAACTACATGATTTCCGTAGCGCAGCACAAACTGGCGGTAAAGATGGGCGTATGGATCCTATCATGAGTGGCATGGCAATGCCTCTAAGCGATCAGGATATTCTCGACATTAGCGCATATTTTTCTAGCCAAGCAATCCAAGTGGCTGAAGCAAAAGATGTTCCTGAGTTAGGTGCTAAACTTTACAAGGGTGGTGATGTTTCTCGTGGCATTACCGCTTGTATGGCATGTCATGGCCCAGATGGTAAAGGCGCTGAGCTTGCAGGTTTTCCAACGTTGGCAGGCCAACACGCAAACTACATCAAGATCCAGCTGACAAAATTCCGTGAAGCTGGCCGCCATAATGACTTGAATGGCATGATGCAAGATGTGGCTAAAAAACTAAATGATAGCGATATCGACGCGCTATCAAAGTATCTTTCTAGCCTGAAGTAATCTTCGCGAGTGAAAAGAAGGGTGTATTGTCACCCTTTTTTTACACCACAAAGTTGACGTGGACGTAAACTGCAAAGATTCGTGCTTGACATAGATCACAGATTTCGGTTTAATAAGCCCCGTACCGAGATAAACCCATCTGTTTGTACAAAAAGATTAATAATAACTTACAGGTTTCGGTATAATTAACGTTTAAGATATAAGAATAAAGATACTCAATAACAATAATATACTTAAGACCACTCTCTAATAATAACAAGAGTCGTGATTTCCACTTGAAATCCAGGTCAGCACAATTTTGTAAGGGATGGCCGATAACGCCAATTTGCTTCTAGCAAAACACCTTACGCTAAGGGTAACTTGCCCCATCAGGACATAGTTTACATGATGTAAACTGTAGCAAAGGAAGCGATAAGCTTAGGATGCACTGGCTGGATGCTTGTTATCACAGGAAGGTACTTAAGTAACATGGATGGTTAACTCGACGTCAATGATGACGATGCTTTAAAAGATGTGTTGCGAGACCATCTACGGAAACTGTAGTCAGGATGGCGACAGAAAAAAATAAAGTGTCTGGAAGACCATTAACAAAAATAATGCAGGGAAAGCAGTAAAAAAAAGAAGGATACCGACCGGGAAAGTCGCATAGCAAGTATGGATACTTGGAATCAGGATAAGGTGCTAAAGTACCCTTTGTAAGGCGGCAGTTTAACTGCCGCCTTTTTTCTTTTGTAACACCCCATTAGTGTCTAAAATGTGCACTCAACCAATATAATTGGTACAATCAAAGCCTTAATAACCACTTCAGCAGACTCAATGCCCAGATGCCCTCTTTGTCATAACAGTCAGACACGACTCCTTCATCAAGATAAAAAGCGGAGTTTTTATGTTTGCAAGACATGTGAGTTAACCTTTGCGGATGCGAATAGCCATTTACCCCCCGCGGCAGAGAAGCAAAGATACGGTCGTTCACGCATAGCGTCGAAGCAAAAACAGTTATCGCAATTTATTTTGCCGCTGTTAGCGCAATTAGAGCAGCAACAAGCGGGCAGTTTATTAGGATTGAATTTTGGTCGCATACTCGATGATGAGAGCCTGACGACCATAGAAAATGCGGGCCACAAGTTAAATCAATATGATCCCTTTTTTGCCCCGAATCATGATGTGTTAAAGCTAGAGTATGATTTTATCTGCTGTTATCGGGTGTTTGAGCATTTTCAAAACCCTATAAAAGAGTGGACTTTGCTCTCTCGGCTACTGCATTCTGGTGGTTGGTTAGCGATAAGCACACCATTACTGACTGAATTAGATGGTTTTGCTAAGTGGCATTATAAGAACAACCTCACCCATGTGAGCTTTTATCAGCGACAAACCTTCGAGTACCTCGCAAACAATAGCGATTTTGAACTATTATTTGCCGCAAAGGACCTCGTTTTGATGCAAAAAACATCATAATCTGGTATAACACTCGGCCTAATTTCGCACCTTGTAGACAAGCTCACCCTTAGTCTGCAAGGCCATACGTTGTAAATAATTGAGAAGACCATGTCTCGTAGCAAGAAAACACGCAAGGGCGGCGAGAACAGCCCTAAGTTACAGCCAAGAGTGAAGAAGCAAGATCGCGCTGTAGCGACTGGCAAACGTAAAGATTCTGGCAATAAATCAGGTAGTCGTCATAACGAAAGCTTAATTTTAGCGCAAGCGCCGCAACAGCAGGCCGCTAAGAAAAAAGACCCGCGTCATGGCAGTAAAAAGCCTGTGGCTTTAGCAATTCCTGCGGCAGTGGTAACAGATAAAGCCGCTCAGCCAAAAGTGAAACAAGCTAAGCTGACTGACGAGCAAAAACTGCTGAAATTGGAAGAAGATCCAAGACTAAATCAGCTGTTAGATATGCTTGAAGAAGGCCGCGACCTCAACGAGGTTGACCAAAAGTGGTTAGATCAACAGCTAAATAAGATTGAAGCTCTGATGATTAAACTGGGCATTAGCGACGATATGGATGATGACACACCTTCATCACCTGCTAAGTCTTTGTCTGACGATGAGTTGTTCGACAAGTTCGAATCAGGCGCTGACTTACTAAAAGATTATCAAGACAAGTTCTAACCTCTCAGTGCTAAGGCATAGGGAACTCAGTTTTTAGCTGTGGCTCCTTATGCCATTCATATAAGGAGTCTCTGTGTCTACGACTATCATTATTCTCGGTTTTATCATCATAGTAGCGCTAAGTAGCTACGCCACCTTCTTAATCCTAAAACTCAAGCAGCAAAAAAAGCGTCAGCAGGCTGAACAAGCCGAGCGTGAAGTGACTGCGAACGCAAAACGTGCCCAAGTTTTAGATGATATCCGCTATATCGCCACCGCCATGATTGAAGACCGCTGTGAGATCTCTGAAGGCGTGGTCAGGATTGGGCGATTATTTGAAATCCTGTCATTAAGTGAGCGTGTGGCTCCCGATTACCCTTCATTATTCAAACACTTTGAGTTAATTAAAAATCATCCCATCATGGATGCTCGTCAAGCCTTGCCTAAGCAAGAAAGAATGAAGTTAGACTTGATCAGAATGAAGTCCGAAGCCGCATTAGAGCAAGGCATCAGTGATGATGCGAAAAAACTGGCGGATTACCAAGCCAAAGCGATGCATTAAACCAGCCCATTGCTATACCTCAAGACCACTTATATTGTGGTTTTGAGGTTATCTCGATAAAACCTGCACCAATCTTACCCTCCTTACTCCCGTGAGCCTGCGCACAAAATCGCCAAATATCGACAGACAAGCGTACTTTTTTGATAGATATTGCGTAACTTCTAAAAAGACAGACGTCATTTTTACAACCTAGATCAAGGTTATTTACTTAAGAACCTTGCATACTTCGCTTGTTGCTAATTTACCCACGGAGGACACGCCTTGAAGCAGCCCACTCAGATTAGCTGGGATCAGTCGATGATCGAAAAATATAACTACAGCGGTCCCCGTTATACCTCTTACCCAACGGCATTAGAGTTCGATGACACATTCACCGAACAAAACCTGCTGACGGCCATTGAAAATAGCAAAAGCGATAAACTGTCGCTGTATATTCATATCCCGTTCTGCGCCAAGCTTTGTTATTACTGCGGCTGTAATAAAGTCATCACCCGTCACCAACACAAAGCCGATCAGTACATTGAATATTTAAGCCAAGAAATTATTAAACGTGCCCCCCTGTTCAAACATTACAGTGTGACCCAAATGCATTGGGGCGGCGGTACACCCACTTTCTTAAATCCAGAGCAAATTTTAAAGCTGACATCATTGATTAAAGCCAACTTTAACTTTGCGGATGAAGGTGAGTTTTCAATTGAAGTCGATCCTCGCGAGATAGAACTGTCAATGCTCGACACGTTGAAAGAAGCGGGCTTTAACCGGATCTCCATCGGCGTACAAGATTTCAATAAAGAAGTGCAAATTGCCGTTAATCGCGAACAAGACGAGCAATTTATCTTCGACTTAATGGCCAAAGCGAAAGCCATGGGTTTTGTGTCGACCAACATAGATTTAATCTATGGTTTGCCACACCAAACGCCAGAAACCTTTGCCGTCACTATGCAGCGCGTTTTAGATTTATCGCCTGACCGTCTGTCGGTATTTAACTATGCTCACTTACCTGCGCGCTTTGCCGCTCAACGTAAGATCAAAGACGAGCATTTACCTTCGCCAAAACAAAAACTCGAAATGCTGCACCAAACTATCGAGACCTTAACTGGCGCAGGCTACCAATATATCGGTATGGACCACTTTGCTAAACCCGATGACGAGTTAGCCAAGTTACAGCGCGAAGGCAGACTGCACCGCAACTTCCAAGGTTATACAACCCAAGAAGAATGTGATTTGTTAGGTCTTGGCGTATCGTCCATCAGTCAGATTGGCGATTGCTATGCGCAAAACCAGAAAGATATCCGCCCTTACTATGAGGCCATAGATAAGGAAGGCCATGCTTTGTGGAAAGGTTGCAGCCTAAACCGTGACGATGAAATCCGCCGTGTAGTGATTAAACAGCTGATTTGCCACTTCGAACTGGATATGGCGAAAATTGATGAGAAACTGGGGATTAACTTCGAAACCTATTTCGCGGAAGATCTTAAGTTAATGCAGACATTTATCGATGATAAGTTAGTTGAAATCGTCGACAGACAGATCACTATCAGCCCTACTGGCCGTTTATTGATCCGCAATATCTGTATGTGCTTCGATCTTTACTATCGTCAAAAAGCGCGTCAGCAACAGTTCTCACGCGTGATCTAAACGCTTATTGCTGCACTCGCAAACGCTCACAAAAAATCCGACTCTAGAGTCGGATTTTTTATTCATTGCAATTTTTAGTAACGACTCAGAATCGACTTATGCCTTAGCGGCATAAAGTGCTTTGCGCTCACTGTCCGATAAAAATGCCATTTCAACGCCGTTACGTTGCACCTGCGCTAACTCAGCATCGGTTAACTTGAGTTCAGATTTGGCGATACGATACTCATGCTTAATATCGATAGCGCTCACACCGGGATCATCGGTATTTAGGCTTATCAACACGCCTGCATCCATAAAGGTTCTGAATGGATGCTCAGCGTAAGAAGCCACAGTAGAAGTATGCAAGTTACTGGTTGGGCAAGATTCGATGCCAATACGGTGCTTAGCAAGATATTCCATCAGCTTAGGATCGTGAATCGCGTTCACCCCATGACCAATTCGAGTTGCGCCAAGTTCTTGAATCGCTTGCCACATACTTTGTGAACCCGCAGCTTCACCGGCGTGAGCCGTAATCGCAAGGCCAGCATCACGAACACGTTTAAAGTGATCGTTAAATAACTCGCCAGGGAAGCCTAATTCATCACCGGCTAAGTCCATAGCCACGAGATGTTGTTTATGGGCGAGTAAGCCTTCAAGTTCTTGAGTACAAGCAGCTTGACCAAATGAACGTGACATAATGCCAATCAAATTGATCTTCACGTTATAGTCTTTTAAGCCCGCTTTAACGCCGTCAACTACCGCCTCAACTACGCCTTCAATCGGTAACTTATGGTTCATCGCCATATAGTAAGGACTAAAACGTAACTCAGCGTAATCTAAGCCAGATAACGCCGCATCGGCAACGTTTTCATAGGCGACGCGTTTAACTGCATCCAAATCTGCGAGTACGGCAACCATCCAATCGAGCTTCTTTAAGAAGGCGACTAAGCTAGTTTCTTTCCCCTGAATTTGCACAAAAGGTGCGAGCGTCTCTAAAGAATCGGCAGGTAGCGCAATGCCGTGTTGGTGTCCTAGTTCCCAAATGGTATTTACCCGCACATTACCGTCTAGGTGACGATGCAGATCCACCAATGGAATGGATGTATCAATCATATTTAACCCCTATTTGAACTACCCAGCCAATGCTTTTGTTATTTGGTCGCGGGCGGACACTAAGTTTAACACGCATTTTCGGGGGCATTTATGCGCTAAACGCATTTAAATTCACATTCAGTCACAATTCTGCTTAATATCCATACAAGGAACGGCCGCATTCATCAGGCATAATGACTTCAATAACAACGAAAATATCAGAGATCTAACATGCATAAACTCTTAACCCCCAGTTTATTGATATGCGCATTAGGCGCCTGCAGTGCCACTCAAACCACAAAAAATATTCAAACCCCATCGTCACAGACAATATCAGCAGCACAGTCGCAAGTTGAGCCAATCGCTCCCGCGCTGCAAGCGATTATCGACCAAAGCTGGCAATTACAGCTCAGTGCGAATCCTGAAATGGCTTACAGCATGGGCGATGCCAGTGCCGCAGGAAAATTAACGGATCTCTCGCCAGCCGCGCTCGCTAAGCTTAATCAAGGTCAAATCGCAGTACTAGCGCAGCTCAAAGCACTCGACCGCAGCAGTTTGAGTAAAGAAGATAAGATTAACGCCCAAATACTGGAAGATCAGATCCAAAACGATATCGACCTATATCGTTTCAAGGATTATTACCTGCCCATTACGGCGGAAAGCGGCTTCCACGCTTATATCACGTCAATCGCACAGGGAAGATTCAACACCCTTGAGGATTACCGCAACTATATCGCCAAACTCAATGCACTCCCGACCTATTTCGCCCAGCAAACCCACTGGCTAAAACAAGGATTAGCCGAGGGAATAACGCCGCCAAAAGTGACACTCAATGGCTTTGAAGACAGTATCAGCGCTTATATCGTCCCTGTTGAAAAGAGCAGTTATTTCAAACCTTTTACGCAATATCCCAACTATTTCAGTGAGGCACAAAAAACTCAGCTAACCCAAGAAGGTCGCGCTTTAGTCGAGCAAAAAGTCCTACCGCTATATCAAAACTTCTATGATTTCATGACTAAAGAGTACATTCCCAATGCACGGGAAAATATCGCAGCCAGTAGCTTACCTAACGGTGCTGAGTTTTATGAGAATCGGGTACGTTACTATACGACCTTGAATATGACGTCGACGCAAGTGCATGAACTGGGCTTAAAAGAAGTACAACGTATCCGCCAAGAAATGGAGCAAATCATCAAGTCCGTTGGCTTTAAAGGCAGCTTTGCCGACTTCTTACATTTCCTGCGGACCGATCCCCAGTTCTACACCACCAGTGCCGATCAGTTACTCAAAGAAGCGGCATTTATTGCCAAAAAAGCCGATGCCATGCTGCCTAAGTACTTCGGCAAACTCCCACGCCAGCCCTATGGTATAGCACCAGTGCCCGCCGAAATTGCACCGAAATACACCACAGGGCGATATTCAGGATCGAACAGCGATGATGAACCCGGTTACTACTGGGTCAACACTTATGCATTGGATAAGCGCCCACTCTACGAGCTAGAAGCCTTAACCTTGCACGAAGCCGTACCCGGTCATCATCTGCAAATTTCACTCAACTCTGAGCTAAGCTCACTCCCAGATTTCCGTCGTTATGGCTATATCTCTGCCTTTGGTGAAGGATGGGGGCTATATTGCGAATATTTAGGTTTAGAAGCTGGTTTCTACCAAGATCCATACAGTAACTTTGGCCGCCTAACCTATGAAATGTGGCGGGCGGCGCGTTTAGTCGTAGACACAGGCATGCATGCCCAAGGGTGGAGTCGTCAACAAGCCATCGACTTTATGGCCAGCAATACCGCACTATCACTGCACAATGTCACTACCGAAATTGACCGCTATATTTCGTGGCCAGGACAAGCCTTGTCCTACAAAATTGGTGAGTTAACAATCAAACGATTACGTGCCAAGGCAGAACAGGAACTCGGCGACAAATTTGATATTCGTGCCTTCCACGATGCTGTGCTCGAAAATGGCTCTGTGCCTATGTCGATCCTCGAACAGCAAATCAATGATTTTATTGAAGCGAAAAAGGCGACACGCTAAGTTAATGAAATTCATGGGAGTCGGTATTTTCAGACTCCCATGGTTGTCTGTTACACTCTAACAAACCATTCAAGCCAAATGATTTGCGACTGAGTATGAGCCAAGCCAAAGCGACATTTTCGACTGAACACGATTTAAATACCTCAGAGCAGCAAGCCTTCTGGCAAAGCGTTGTTCAAGACACGCTAGCCTCTGCCGACGGCGTCACGCTGGCCTATATGATGGTCAAACATCCCCAAGCGCATACCGCAATCGTTCTCAGTAGTGGCCGAGTAGAGTCCTATTTAAAGTATCAAGAATTGGTCTTCGACTTGTACCAACAAGGTTACTCAGTTTATGCCATCGATCACCGTGGCCAAGGATTGTCGGATCGTATGACAATCAATCCGCACATGGGTCATGTGCGAAGATTTAATGATTATATTGATGACTTTGCTCTATTTATGCAGAAGATAGTGCTACCACAAAACGACAAACAACTCATGCTACTTGGCCATTCAATGGGTGGCGCGATTGGCACTTTGTATCTCAAACAGCATCCCGATATTTTTACCGCCGCGGCATTTTCAGCGCCCATGTATGGCATTAAATTACCTATGCCAAAAGCGTTCGTACGCTGGTTAGCCAGTAAACTCGATACCACACTCAATGGCGGCGAGCCTAATTATGTACTTGCAGGACAAAACTATAAACCTGTTCCATTCAAAGGTAATGAGCTCACTCACAGCCAAACCCGATACCAAGCCTACCGAGAATTGTATGATGCTGCCCCTAAGTTACAACTCGGTTCACCCACTAACCGTTGGTTGACTGAATCTTTAGATGCGGCAGATACTTGCGTACTGGCAACAGCACAAATTCGCACTCCGATACTGATACTGCAAGCGAGTGAAGATAAGATTGTTGATAATGCGGCCCAGAATCTCGCCGTGAGTACCCATTGCCAATTGAAAGTAATCGCTGGGGCTGCCCATGAGATTTTTATGGAAAAAGACGCCTGCCGAAACCAAGCCTTAAACTATGCTCTCGACTTCTTTAAACGCTACGCAATAAAGGACGAGGACAAACAAGCTGGATAAAGTCCGCTTGGTTTAAGGCTCGACTGAATAAATAGCCCTGATAGCCATCACAGCCTAGTTCAACAAAAGCTTGATATTGTTGGGATGATTCAACACCTTTGGCGACAACGCTCAAATTGAATTGCCGCGCAGAGGTAATAAGTACATTCACTTTTGTTGGCATTGTGGTTAATGAATCAATACAACTCATATCCAATTTAACCGCAACTAATGGCTGATTAGCTAAGCAGCTCAAGGCACTCAAGCCTGAACCGAAATGATCGAGGATGATACCTACACCTACTTCAACTAACTTAGAGACACGCTCATCCACAAACTGTGGTTGCATTAAAAATGCGGCCTCATTGAGCTCAATACCCAGTTGATTAGCCGCAATACCATGCTCCTTAACCAACCCAACGAATGCATCAACAAAATCTGCCTGACCAAATGAGAATGCACTGATATTGAGAGTCAAAGGAGGCAAACTCCTTCCTTGAGCCCGCGATTTCTGAATAAACAGACACACCCGCTTAGCCACCCAAAGATCAAGCTCAGCAATAATTCCCCCTTGTTCTGCTAACGCCACAAATTCAGCTGGCGGAATAAACTCTCCATCAGCACGATACCAACGCGTGAGCACTTCAGCCGAGACAAATTCACTGGTCGTATTGATCACAGGCTGGAACATTAACGTTAAGCTATCTTGTTGTAATGCGGTTTGTAATTCCTGTTGCAACAGCTCATCACGGCTCTGGCGAAAGTCCATTTCAGCATGGTAAAAAGCGCACCCAGCTTGACCTGCTTGCTTAGCGCTTAACGTTGCCAACTCGGCACGACGCATCACTAAAGCAGGATCTAAGGTTTCTATACTATCGAGTAAACAGATCCCCACACACGCGCTCAGCTCAAAGTGATGATGACCGTAATGGAATGGTCGAGCAATCACTTGCCTTAACTCACTCGCAAGGGCTAAAGCACGACGAGCAGCGGCTGACGCATCTGCCGCTAAATCTTTAGCAAGCAAAACGAAATTACCAGACTCTAATCGACCGACCGTTATATTTTCAGTGAAATAACTCGATAAACGGGCCGCGATTTGTGTTAACAAGCGCTCTAATTCATGGGAATTTAAAGTGGCGACCAATCCTAAGCGATCAACCTCAACGAGCAGCAATGCCCCCCATTGCCCCGAACTATTACCTTGGGTTAAAAATTGCGATAAACGCCCCATAAAGACATCGGGCAACATCTTGCGACCGACAACCGATTGCTCTACAAGCTCAGTAATTGCAGCATGGTTCTTCGCGCTTTCTGACACATCCATATGAATGCCGATCATGCGAGTCGGGCGCCCTTGGGGATCCCAATCAACTAACATACCGCGGTCTAACACCCACACATAATGGCCATCTCTATGCCGTAAGCGGTGAACACTTTCAAATTCTTTACTCTTTCCGCTAACGTATTCCTGCAAAGCATCTAACACAATCTGCTTATCATCGGGATGTAACCGCGTCTCCCAGGTCTGGAATACTCCAGCCAATTCATCAGGCGCATAACCAATCATCTCTTTCCAGCGATCAGAAAGAAAAACCTCCCCCGTACTGATGTCCCAATCCCAAATACCGTTACGCGAACCTTCCACAGCAAATAACCAACGCAATTCACTGTCATTCAGCTGTTTAACTGCCCGACTTAAACGCTCATGTGCCTGCTGCAAACTGGCTTGCAAAGATAAAACTTCAGATGAACTCCAAGGTATCGATGTCGAAAAGGAAGAAGTGCCTACCTGCTTAGCTGCCTCACTCAACATTTGGAATGGGCGGATCAACAGGAAATATAAAATAAAGGTAAAGCCAATCAGCAATAATCCGCCAAGGCCCCAAACCCGCATAAAACGTTGCTGCAACTTAGCAGAAGCTTCGGCCACTAAAGGGGCTAAATCGGCTTCAAGATAAATCAAATCAACAGCCCCACCATACTGGGGAAGAACGGGATAATATGCTTGAATAGTTAAGCGGTCGAGATTAACGAGGATCTGCGGAAGAAAAGCTTGAACCACAGAGCGGTGAAGGTCTACATCATAACCATCGATGACTTGAGTCGCATTGCTATCTCGCCACACAGTATGATTAGCAAAACGAATACGGCTTTCAGCATCAACCAAGATATACACCATAGTGCCCATATCCAGCGCAGCTAAGGAAACTTCCTGCTCAATCCGCTCCACATCCTGTAAAGCTTGCGCCGATTGAACCACATTCTGCATGCGGAACAACTGTTGCTTTATCAAAGCCGACTGTCGCTGCGCAAGTTCAGCCCTAAGTTGGTCACTTTCGAACAGGTACTCACCTATGACCAACACTAAATATAGGGTCAGCATACAAAGAGGAAGCAGTACCGCGAGCGAAAGCTTACGAAGCATAGGCAACAGATGGCCGTTAACAAAAAAATTAATATTTTTGTATGCTAACGGGAAACTAACCACTAAGCAAAAGGACTTATCAAACTAAGCGAGATCTTCATGTAAATAATCAACTTAGAGTAGAAAAGTCTGAAATAAAGGAAGGAAAAAACGTAAAGAACTAGCAGAAGAACCAAAACTAAAATGAATAGAAAAATGCTAGATAGCATTGGTCTTTAAATGACAATTTAACAAATTGCAGACGCAAAAAAGCCAGCTTATTCAGCTGGCTTCGTTACATCTCAATGAGATAATTAGGCGCTTGGCGATGACCTACTCTCACATGGGGAGACCCCACACTACCATCGGCGCGTTTGCGTTTCACTTCTGAGTTCGGGATGGGAT